>JAABRF010000007.1 GCA_011391075.1 Flavobacteriia bacterium
ATAAGAAACACTATAATTATCATACGGATTGGATGCATCGGGAATGTGCAATCCATCAAATTCATACCCCAAATCTTTACAAATTTGTTCGACATCCTGAGCCAAAAAACCACTGTGAGTTAGAGCCATGGACTTTTGATAATCCATTTGTGCATCATTATCTACGGATTTAGGATTTATATAGGCGTCAAATTTTTGGGTGTCAAACTGATAGGTGACCGGCTTTAGACGAGAAATAAAATCAAGTCCCGGTACGTTCTCTTGTACATTAAATTTGAATCGAGCATCCGATGGAAAGGAATAAGCCACTTGCCCTTCAATTACCGTCACACTAATGTTGCCCAATCTGATTTTATTGGATGCATTGACTTGTGCATTATAGCCAATTGCCGAAGCATTGGAAAGTCCACTTCCACTCACATCAGCTAAACTACCTATAATCGTATTATTATCACCTGTAGTGTTGTTTGTCATGCTGTTATAACCCAAAGCAACATTATCATTTCCTGTATTTACATTGTTTAAAGATCCGTAACCCAAACTGGTATTATGAAAACCGCTTGAATTATCGTGACCTGAATAATCTCCAACATAGGTATTGCGATTGTTTGATAAATCATCATTTTCACCAGCTCCAATACCAATAAATATTGAATTTCCTGAATTTTGAAATGAGAGTTGTCCTTTTTGTGTTAACCGTATTTTTAACGTGTTATTGGTTCTAAAATCCAAATCTTGAGCATCGGTTGTTCCAATAAAATTTGTACCAGAAATGGTTCCTGAATTTCCCGTAATTTTCCAATCATTAGCAAAAGTTGATAAATCTAGAGCCTGTGTTGAAACGCCATCATTGTCTAAAGATAAGTTTAATGTGTTGCCAGTAAGTGATAATACATCTATAGTTTGATTATCAATAGATGACAAATCTAATGTTTGTGTAGAAATGCCATCATTGTCTAAAGATAAATTGAATGTGTTACCCGTAAGCGATAATACATCTACGGTTTGATTATCAATAGATGACAAATCCAAAGTTTGAGTTGAAACGCCATCATCGGCTAAAGATAAACTTAATGTGTTGCCTGTTAGTGATAAAACATCAATAGTTTGGTTATCAATAGATGACAAATCTAATGTTTGCGTAGAAACACCATCATTGTCTAAAGACAAATTTAATGTGTTACCCGTAAGTGATAATACATCTATAGTTTGATTATCAATAGATGACAAATCCAAAGTTTGTGTTGAAACGCCATCATCGGCTAAAGATAAATTTAATGTGTTACCCGTAAGTGATAATACATCTATAGTTTGGTTATCAATAGATGACAAATCTAATGTTTGCGTAGAAACACCATCATTGTCTAAAGAAAAATTTAATGTGTTACCCGTAAGTGATAATACATCTATAGTTTGATTATCAATAGATGACAAATCCAAAGTTTGTGTTGAAACGCCATCATCGGCTAAAGATAAATTTAATGTGTTGCCTGTTAGTGATAAAACATCAATTGTTTGGTTATCAGTGTCTATAAATATAGCGTTCGGGTCTTGCCAGGTGATATTTCCAACTCCATCTGTTTGCATGATTTGATTATTTGTCCCTCTCGAAGATGGAAATAAATACAAATTTGTACTAGCTGTTCCAATTGCCACTTTACCCAGAAAATAACCAGCATAATTTCCAGTTCCTGTAACTTTGGAATATAAGCCATAGTGTATTGCTCCGGGATTATTCACTATTTCAATATATTCGCCGTATTTGACAGCTGATCCTGTTCCATTAATATAATTATAAATTCCATATTTTATTCCATTTCCATTATCTGTAATGTAATTGTACAATCCATAGACACCAGCACTAGATGACACTGAAAAATTATTCTTGATTCCGTATTTTGTGCCAAAACCTATTCCTGTAAAATTATTTTCTACTCCCGTATTTGCCCCGTTATAATTATTGTTAAAATCGTTTTTTAGACCATATAAAGATCCTGTATAGCCTGATGTTGAGAGAAACCAGTTTCTAATTCCATACACGAGTCCACTAGAAGAACTACTGGCAAAAGTATTATACATACCAAATTGATTTCCTGTACCGGTTGTTTCAAAACGGGTATCGAATCCACTTCCAATATTTGACATGACACCACTGAAAAAATTATAAACTCCACTTTTGGATGATGAATCACCTAATAAATCATTTTGAATCCCCATTTGTTGCTCAACAGAGTTCAGGGTATTATAGATACCATATTTACTGGATAAAGAAAATGGGATATCATAAGTGTTTGAAACTCTTAACGAAACGGTTTTAGTGGCATTATCTATATCCAATTTTGTATCGAAAGAAGGAGCAATTTTTCCAATTGCTAAATTTCCTTGAGTGTAGATATCATCCGTTATGGCATCGGGAGCAGATGTTGTACCGACTTCATACCAATCTGCATCTCGGTTTTCTTGTGTAATCGGCATCCATTGCACTCCATTAAAAAAATAAAAACCCACACCGTTACCTCCGGTTGTTGACGCATTGGTATTCCATATCAAGAGTCCGGTAGCCGCAGTATTAGTTCCGTCAAGAGACGTTTGAGTAACATTGGAAAGACTGATTCTAGGGACTAAAACACCTTTGTCATTTGCCGAAATATCGAGTTGAGCCGAAACATCGGGAGAAGTCGTACCAACACCCATTTGAGCATAGGAAATCAAATAGGTAAAAAAAACCAAAAGACTTAGTATAGTTTTCATTGGAGTAGTAATAATTAGATTGAAGAGATTACTTCTATGTGATGATCCTTTTTGGAAAATCCTTTTAAAATGATTTTTTTTTGATATGAATAAATGGTATCGTCATAGACCATGCTACCACCCGATTTGGTAATGATAATCCTAAACAATCCATCCTGTTTGGTATGAATGGTAATGGATTCTTGAGGTGGCTCTGTTTTTTTTAAAAATCGAAACATTTCAAACATTTGTTATTCTTTTGTGATGAATAAATCCCACAAACCACAGTCATCCGTTTCGTTTGTAATCGTCATTTTGGTTTCGTTTTTCCAAACGATGGTTTGCGTCATATTATCGAGATAAATGTATCCAGTGGCATAAATATCTTTTACTACTTCCAAAGTTCATTATCGTCAGGTTTGGAACATGAAAATGCGATTGATAATAAAATTAAGGCGATGATTTTTTTCATTTTGGTAAGTTTTTTATGGACAGTTGGTCTGAGTGGTTTGTTGCGCTTTTACAGGCATAAATGATTCCCAAATATAAATTCTCAATTCGGTAATGTACCATTTGCCGTTTTCTTGTAAGATACTACAACGACAAGACTTGGATTGATCCTTATTCCACCATTCCACAGTTTGGTTCGTTTGGCTTTTTACCCTAAGTGTTTCACAGTATTGATCGGCATAAGTGCTGAAATCGTTTTGTACGGCTTTTTTCAAAAGATCCATCATTTGTTGAGCATCGGGATACAATTGTCCGACTGGATTGAATTGGGAAGGATGCCACAGTTTTAAAAGTAATTTTTCGGCTTTTCCCTGATTTTCTTCACGTAAAACTTGATTGATCCATACGACAAAGTCCTGCATATTTTGGAAATTGGGAATATCGACATCCGGCAATGATTTGAAATGCGCTTCCGATTGTTGCATCAAACCTTTTTCCAAAACGGTTTTGATTTGACTCATTTGATAGTCACTCTTATTTTCCGTACCCAATATTTCTTTTTTTCTTGAATCGGAAGCTGCATCGGGCGTGATAAATGAGACTTGGTTCCAAGCACTATTCACTTGATCTCGATACAATCTGACTTCAAAAGGTTCTTTGACTTTTTCTAGAGTGGTATTGTTTTTTTTGTAGGTATAAACCACATCTACGGGAATGGATACTGAAAGCAAGGTGTGCCAAGTGATAGGGTTTTCGTGGAAATAAAACTCGTGAACTTCTGTCATGGTGTTGGCTTTTCCTCCCATACCGTAGTCGGGTAAGGAAACGATAAACTTGCGGATGGTATCCGTATCGGGATGTGGCAAACCTACATAGGTAGCAGTTCCCGGATTGTATTTTTTAAAGGTATAAACCGATCCGTTCACTTCATACCAAGCGTTACCTTTCAATTGACGGGTGACACCTTGCATTTCTGTCTGTAAAGTAATGTGTACGGGAACTCGATGATAGTAAACCCATGTATTGTTGACCCATTCCTTTTCGGTAGTTCCTTGTTTGACAACCGTAACTTGAGTACAATTGGGTCCCAATTCATTTTTAATATCGGCAATTACTTTAGTATTGGCTACTTGCGCTTGTATATTAACTGAAATTAGGATGATTACTATGGGAATGATTTTCTTCTTATAAAAAGCCATGATAAACTGATGATTATTAGTAAAAGCCTATTCCACAAACATTTTAATGGTTTTCAATTGGTTGTCGGTTGAAATGTTTACCAAATACAAACCGGCTTGTAACAAGAATTCGAGGTTGATTTGATTGGTTTGATGGAAATCTTTATGGTAAACTTCTTTTCCTTGAAGGTTTGAAATGCTAACCGTAACTTGGTTGAAAGTTTCACCTAATTCCAGGATTGTCTTATCGTGAGATGGGTTTGGATATAAACTGAAATTAGTTTGAGAATTATTTTCAATTGATAATGTAGTCGGGCATGATACAATAGTAGGAGAATCGTATTGCACTAAATAACCAACGCCTAATTGACCATTACTACTTGTTCCCCACACATAATAATCATCAATTGCTGTTCTGTATGCCATAGAGTGATTTCCTCCCAAAATTATATCAGACCAAGAATTAAAAGATTGTCCTATTTGAGTTGGAATCAATTTATCTACTGTTGTTCCATCTCCTAATTGCCCTACAAAGTTCCAACCCCAGGCCCATAGTGTACCATCATTTTTAAGACCTACAGAATGCTTTGATCCACCATCAATCGAAATCCAATCAGTACTTGTTCCTAATTTAAAGAAAGTGTTTTTGTCGATGGTGGTCGCATCTCCCAATTGTCCATATTGATTATCTCCACAGATCCATAGTGTCCCATTATTTTTAATGGCGAAAGAGTGGAAGTTACCAGTATTAATTTTACTCCAATCTGTATCCGAACCAATTTGAGTTGGGGTGTTCAAATGAATATTATTTCCATTCCCTAACTGTCCATAGGAATTGCTTCCCCATGTCCATAAAGTACCGTTTCCCTTAATAGCAATTACATGAAATCCTCCGGCATCTACTTTTAACCAATTTGTGCTAATTCCAATATGTGTTGGTGTATGTTTGTCTACATTTGTTCCATCACCCAATTGCCCATAAGTATTACTGCCCCAAGCCCACAAACTTCCATTGGTTTTAATGGCAACAGTAAAACTAGCTCCTGCACTTACTCTAAACCAATCTGTATCTGTTCCAATCTGAACAGGAGAAGTTCTATCTGTTGTAGTTCCATCACCTAATTGTCCTGTTGTATTTTTTCCCCAAGCCCATAATGTTCCATCTGTTTTAATGGCTAATGTGTGATTGTCTCCAACAAAAACCTTAGACCAATTGGTGGCATTACCAATCTGTGTCTTACCATTTTTTTGAATTGTAGTTCCATCACCTAACTGTCCATATTGATTTTCGCCCCATGCCCACAAGGTGCCATCAGATTTTACACCAACTGTATGCTCATATCCTCCTTTTAAAGATTGCCAACATTGTGAATAAATAGTTGTTAATGATGATTGAAACAAAAAAATTAATAATAAAGTAGTTCTCATTGGAAAGTTTTTTAGAATTATTTGAAGTAAAACTATAGCTATTCTTACCTTGAATATTTTCTTTTGGGTGAATACGGGTATTTATTTAGTGAAACTAGCTTTAGATAGGGTAAAAGAATTTTCAAAAATCGATAGCTTAACTATGCAAAAAAAAAGTCTCCTACAATGAGGAGACCTTTTAAATAGGAAAGAAAATGCTTTAACGTAAAGCTTGAACGCTACAATCCTCGTTCATTTTAATAACTTGATTAATAAGTATTTCGGCTTGTTTTATCGGATCGGGCGATGCCATTATCACTTTTTCCACCCAACAATCGACAATTTTTGTCTATGTTCCTCAGTTTTCAAATCAGGATCGGCTTGTGCAGCAAATAGGGCTGATTTTTTAGCAATTTCTATTTCAGATTCCGACCATTTTCCATACCCTTTAGATTGTCAGGTATTTAAAATTAAGGTCAATAATACACTTGTTAAAAAAATTCTGGTTTTCATTTTTTAAGGTTTAAGATGAATATAATCATTTTAAATAGGTCAAAGTTCCACGTCTAGGAAAAGATGGTTTGCCATATTGATTGTTTCCAACATATTCCTCACGAAGCGTGTATTTAGCTTCTACAGTAGTTCTGAACAAACTACTTTGGAAAATGATTAAAACAGTTTTGGTACGGTAAACCGGAACACCTAAAGAATTTAATTCGACCAAAAATTCATTGTTATAACAACCGCTTTTCAATACTTTGGCTCCCGGATACAATTTTTGTAAATCCGCAATACATAGTTGTTCAACTCTAGCATCTTTTCCAGCAAAAGTATGGCCTTCATTGACTAATCCATCGTTGACTTCAAGTCCTTCATTCATAAATTTGACCAAAGCTTTATCATAAGCGGTATTTAATAGGGCTTCAGGATAAGTAATACTACCTCCAAGAGATTTATAGCTTACTTCATAATCTTTGCAAGCCTTTACCATTTCATCTTTGAGAAGTTTTTTACCATCGGTTCGAGCCAATTCGTATTGGTAAAATCCGTTTTCCGTATCGGTTACAATATTTTTCAAAACGGCATTGATTCTCAAATCAAATGCTTTTTTGATGTAATTTTTATAGTCTTTTAAGAATTCGTATTGTACATCATAACGGTCGGAAATAGTACGACCGGCATATCCTACATCGGGATATTTTTTACGTACTTGATACATACATTCATAAAACTTCATAGTAGCCTCCAATGTTTCTGGATTGTTAAACGCTTGACTATCGAGACTCAACGGACCTTTATATGTATTCATATCATGTCGGTAATACCACAAAAAGTCCCACTTATTGGAAAAACCATCGTTATAACAAGTGTTTAATTCGTTTTTACAAGCTTCTAATTGACTTTTAGGATTTCCATTTTGAGATACAAGAATAATGTCTTTGGATGAACCAGGAGAACGAATATCACTTACAAAACGCCAATCATAATAACTGGATTTACTATTGGCTCTATCAAAAAACAAATAATAATTATCTCCATCTTTGGAAACAATTACTGCAGAGACTAATTCATTTTGTCCAAAACTTGTTTCAACTTGATCACCTATATTATAAATCTCATTTTTGGATATACTCACAGTTTCTGGTAAAGTTGTGTACGTATAATTTGGATCCAATTGGATGTCGTTCCAATTGAAATAGACGTTGTGATAACCTTCAACAGCATAAATTTTAAAATCATTTATTTGTTCTTTGAATTCGAGGTTTGTAACGCTGAGTTTGACGATGGTTTCCGAATCGGTTTGTTTGATTAAAATAGGATCTCCCACATTGAGTGTAATATTTTGGGTAGGGCAAATCGTAGGCATTTGCATGGTAACAGAGGATTGAGAAGAATTCCCCGTATTTTGAGCTTGTGAAGTAGTGGAATTTCCCGGTGTGGTTTTGGATTCCCCAATTCTTCGAATGCGATCACAAGTAGCCCATGTGTCCCATTTACTGTCATAACCATCATAGTGAATAAACCATTTTTGAGCATCATTTTTCAAAATTTTGGAGGTAAACCAGTTTTTTTCAATTGGATCATAAACCTCAACCATTTCGCCTACTTGAAAATTGCAATCATCTGCAGTGATCGCTTGAGCATGGGCGTGAATGTGCGTCAATCCGACGTGAAAAGTAAGAACCAACAAAACAATTTGAAATAATTTTTTCATTTTTTTAATAGAAGATTTAAGGTTAGAGAATCATAAAAAATTGTATCAGTCAGTGTTTTTAGTTGTGTAAAGTTAATTTTATACCAATTGAGGTTCCTTATTATCGGGTGAATGAAGCGGTTTATTTAGTGAGTACGTTTTTTTTATGGGTCAATAAAAAAAGCTGCCCAAATGGACAGCTTTCCCAATTTAATAGTATTCAACCCCTAATTAATACTATATTTTCAATTCAGAATTCAGTATTTACTTTCTTTTACCGTGTTTTACGGTTTTGGTTTTTACATTCCCTTTTTTATTTTTATGTACCACAGTAGTTTTCCTTCCGTGTTTAACCACTACTGTGGATGATTTTCTATGTGGATGATATACTTTGTGTGCCCTTACTACTCTATGAACGGTTGTGCGGTGATACACAACTCTATGCGGTGCACAACGGGTATGAAATACTTTGTAATGTACAGGTTTCCAAGGTTTCCACCATTTGGGATACACACGCCATTTGTAAGGAGAAACCCAAACCCTATACCCCGGACTGAAGATAAATCGAATCGGTCTCCAAGTCCATACATTGACGACGATTTTGAAGGGTGCATTTTCGATAGCAGGTCCTTGGCCTTTTTCTCCTTGCTCCGATACGTCTACAGGTTCTACAATAGTATTATCTGCATAAAGTGCCTCATCGCCTAAAATTTGCAATACGGCTTCTTCCGCTCCTGTTTTCTCAATTTCAATCACGGCTATATCTTGACGGTCGTTATCTCCAACAAAAGTAAATAGGACAACATTGTGGTTGTCGCCTTCCATCATACTTTCAACGGATATATAATCGGCTTCCCCGTTTTCATCCAAATCCAAATTGTTGACACTTTGATTTTCTTCATTCAACTTTTTTTCAAAATCTTCAATATTATCTGAATTTTTGAAAACCTCAAGGGCAGCTTCCAGACTGAAGTTGTCTCCCACATATTCGGGGTTTTCATCGGCTTCCTGAGCCGAAAGTTGTAGTTGAGATACTAGGACCAATCCCAAAGTCCATTTTAAAAAGTTAGAAATTTTCATAATGATGAGTTTTAAATTGTCGCTAAGACTTTTTGAATTTAATATAGTTTAATGCATCTTTTAAACATGGGTAGATTTTTAAATACCAAATGCTTTCAAATACTCATGTTTCATGTAAATTTTGACATGAGCATTTCAACAATTCAAAAATATATCGCAATTCTTGAATTGAAAAAATAATTTGGTTAATGGTTGTAATTAACGTGTGAATGCAGTAAAAAAAATGGTGAATTACAAAAGATTGATTTTTGACATCAAGGCATCTTTATAGGAATTACTCACCGGAATTTTGTGTTTTTCCGTAAAAACATAGCCTTCTTGTAGTGATTTTATTTTGGATAAATTGATGATGTATGACCGATGAACCCGCATAAATTTCTGCGAAGGTAATTTTTCTTCCACACTTTTTAAAGTATAGCTCAACAAGTTTTTTTGAGTAGCCGTATGCAAAAAACAATAGTTGTCATAGGCTTCCAAATAATAAATATCCTCTAGTTGAATTTTAATTAGTTCGCCTTTGTTTTTGATGAAAATCGAATCTACCGAATCATTGGAGGAAATATTTTGTACTTGTGCATGCGCTTTGTGTATGGCTAATTCAATATTGGTTTTTAAAGTTTTTTCATTAAAAGGTTTAACAATGTATCCTGCTGGTTCCATTTTTTTAACTCTTTCCAAAGTCATATCATCGGAATGCGAAGTGAGGAAAATAAAGGGAATATTGCATTTCTTTTTAATGTACCCCGCTAGTTCAATGCCGTCGATAGTTCCTTCAATATTGATATCCAAAAGAATCAATTCAGGTTGTAAATGCTCGATGTCAAATAGGGCTTCTTTCGCATTGTCACTCATTCCAATAATTTGATAACCTTCCTTGGTCAAAGCGGTTTTTATGGTTTCTGCGATGAGTGGTTCGTCTTCTACGATGTATATTTTTTTATTCATGGGGAGAATATTGTAAAGTTTAGAATTGATGAATTTCCATGGTAAACAAAGTGCCGTTTTTATTTTCAAAAGTGATTTTGCCTTTCAATTTTTTAGCCAATGCATGTATGAGTTTTAATCCAAAGGAAGTGGGTTTGGGTTCCTGTTGCATTCCTATCCCATTGTCCTTGACTTCCAAAACAAAAAAATCGGTTTGTTTGGTAAAATGAACTTCAATGATAGGTTGATCCACACTCAAAGGGAAAGCGTGTTTTAAGGAATTCGTGATGAGTTCGTTGATAATCAAACCAATAGAAGTAATGGTTTCAATGCTGAGAATATGTCTTTCTACATCGGTATGGAAGTTGACGGAATGACTATTATCGGTGTGGTTTTCAATGATGTCTTTGACCAAATCTTCCATGTATTCTTTGGTGTCTATTCCGGTCAATTGGTCTTTACTATACATTTTCTGATGGATCAAAATCATGGATTTAACTCTGTTTTGTGCATCAATAATCGCTTGAGAGGCTTCCTCGTTTTTGATGTTTTCCGATTGTAAATACAGAAGACTGGAAACCAATTGAAAACTGTTTTTTACCCGATGGTGGGTTTCTTTCATCAAGATATTTTTCTCATCAACCAAAGTTTCCAATTGAACGGTTTGCGCCTTCAAAATCTTTTTTTGTTTGATATTCAGATAAATCAAATACGACAACAGCAATATCACTCCAATGGCAAATACAATCAAAGCAAATAAATTTTTCTTTTGTTTGGATAAGCGTTCCTTTTCAGCTTCATTTTTGGCAATTTCCTGTTCCTTCTTTTCACTTTGATATTTGGTTTCCATTTCATAGATAATCTCATCGCGTTGCATGGCTTTTAAACTGTCATACAATACAATGTATTGGTCTTTAACCTGGGCGGCTTTTTGGTATTGACCCATGCCGTAATAAGTTTCCCCAATGGCTTTGAGCATAATACTCTTACTTCGCATATCCTCCGATTCTCCGTATAATTGGTAGGAAATCTTGAGAATAGAATCTATTCCTTCAAAATTTCTAGATCCGGTTTTGGCATTCAATAAATACGAAAAATCGTAAAGGTCTCCCTGCTCTCCAGTCTTTGGATCTTTAACGGTTGCTTTATACAAAAATGGAAGTGCTTCCTTAAACTTTTTTTCTCTAATTTTCAAATTGCCTAAGTTGGAGTAAGTGGCTCTTTTAATATGGTCTGGACTAGGATAATTCAAACTTTCCATAAAAAATTGCTCAGCCAACTCATAATGATTGGTAGATGAATGGATACTGCCTAAATTAACCAAACATTTAACCATAAGTAAGGTATCCTGATCTTTTCTGAAATCCATTAAAGCTTTTTCGTAATAATATTTTGCTTTTTCATAATTATCAGTCATGTGAAAGAGCCTTCCTAAGGATAGATATAGATTTTTTTCAAAATTTAAATGATTTTTTTCACTGATAGCAATCGCTTTTAAATACAAATCCGCAGATTGATTGTATTCATTCTTTACAAAATTTTTATAATCTCCTTCCAATGCCAAGACTTGAACTTCTACATTCTTATTATTGTATTTTACGGAATAATCCTTTAATTTTTGAATGTAAATAAGACAGGAATCATTAGCAGTATCAATGTATCCATTGGCTTGATCTATCCATCCTTTCCACATTTTATCCTGTTCGGATGTTTGAGCTTTTCCACAAAATGTATATCCAAGAAAAAGGGCGAAGTATATAAATCGTTTCAAAACGGTTTTTTTAAAATTTCGGAATAAAAGTAAAAAAAAATTGTCATGAATAACAAATTGTTAAAAAATCACAACCAATTTTCCCAAATAATCAATAAAAAATAATCAAATTTGCTGATGGAAACCCTTATCAGGTTTTCATATCTAAAAACGAAATTATGTCCAAAAAAAGACTTTTTCTACTCGATGCTTATGCGTTGATTTTCAGAGGTTATTATGCTTTTATCAAAAATCCTCGCATCAATTCCAAGGGAATGGATACTTCAGCCATTATGGGTTTTATGAATTCGTTGGTGGAACTCATCCGTAAAGAACGACCCGATCATTTAGCCGTAGCATTTGATAAAGGTGGATCGGTTGCTCGAACTGAAGCATTTGAAGCATACAAAGCCAACCGAGATGAAACACCGGAAGCTATTAGAATTGCGGTTCCCTATATCCACAGAATATTGGAAGCGATGGAAATTCCCATTATTGAAGTAGCCGGTTTTGAAGCCGATGATTTGATAGGTACCCTAGCTAAACAAGCCGAAAAAGCGGGTTATACAACTTATATGGTGACTCCCGATAAAGATTTTGCCCAATTGGTTTCTGAAAATATCTTTATGTACAAACCGGCTCGAATGGGCAATGACATTGAGATTTGGGGAATTCCGGAGGTTCTTGCCAAGTTTGAAATCGAAAGACCGGAACAAGTCATAGATTTTCTGGGGATGATGGGTGATAGCGTGGACAATATTCCCGGATTACCAGGTGTAGGTGAAAAAACCGCCAAGCAACTTTTGAAAACATATGGTTCCATGGAAAATTTATTGGCCAATACCCACGAACTCAAAGGTAAAATGAAGGAGAAGATTGAGGATAATAAAGACTTAGGGATTCTTTCTAAAAAATTGGCAACCATTATGTTGGATTGTCCGGTGGAATTTCACGAAAAGAATTTTGAAATGTCCACACCTCATTTTGAAGAAGTGCAAACTTTGTTTCAAGAATTGGAATTCCGACGTTTGTGGGAACAATTCAATACCATTTTCAAAGCCGAACCCAGTGTATTGGAAAAAGCTAAGTTTGAAGCCGATGGTATAGTTCCTCCGAGAGATTTTTCAAATCTAGATAACCAAAAGGAATCCATTCCAAATAAATCCGGAAAACCAAATTCCAAAGCTCCAGACCCCAATCAACTCGGATTGTTTGATATGCCTGCGGAAATGGGAACCGAAACCATAGCTAGTGGATATCATTCTTTGGAAAACACCGAACATTTTTACCAGTTTATCGATACCCAAATGGGTAGAAAATTGTTGGTCGATAAGTTACTCAAGCAAAAATCTGTTTGTTTTGATACCGAAACTACAGGCTTAAACACCTTGGAAGCCGAATTGGTTGGCATTGCCTTTTCTTATGAAAAAGGAAAAGGTTATTACGTTCCTTTTCCTGCAGATCAAGGGGAAACCCAACATATTGTAGATACTTTTAAACCTTTTTTTGAATCAGAAAATATTGAAAAAGTAGGTCAAAATCTGAAATATGATTTAAAAGTATTGGCCAAGTATGGAATTTCTGTGAAAGGAAAATATTTTGACACCATGATTGCCCATTACTTGCTCAATCCCGATATGCGTCACAATATGGATGTATTGGCAGAAACGTATTTGCATTATGCACCTCAACCCATTGAACAACTCATTGGAAAAAAAGGAAAAAATCAAGGCAATATGCGCGAGGTAACTTTGGATAAACAAACCGAGTATGCCGTTGAAGATGCCGATATTACAATGCAACTCAAAAATCTATTTGAAAAACAATTGTCAGAACATCAACTCCAAAAATTGTTTGAACAGATTGAAATGCCTCTGGTACACGTGCTTACCGTTATGGAATTGGAAGGTATTCGCTTGGATGCCGATTTCCTCAAGAGTTTGACACAGGATTTGACACAGGATATTTTGAATTTGGAAAAAACCATTTTTGAATTGGCTCAAGCCAATTTTAACTTGGCTTCTCCCCAACAATTGGGTAGAATTCTGTTTGAACACTTAAAAATTGGCGGTAAACCTCGTAAAACCAAAACAGGACAATATGCCACCGGTGAAGAAGTCTTGGCCGAATTGGTCAAAGAACATCCAATTATTCAAAATATTTTGGATTGGCGGCAATTGGTCAAATTGAAAAACACCTATGTAGAAACATTACCGGAAACTGTCAATCAGCAAACAGGTAGAATTCATACCACTTTTTTGCAAGCTGTAGCAGCCACCGGCCGACTCAGTTCCAACGATCCCAATCTACAAAATATTCCCATCCGCACAGAAAGAGGAAGACAAGTTCGGAAAGCATTTGTAGCCCGTAATGAAGATTACATTTTGTTGGACGCCGATTATTCTCAGATTGAATTGCGCATCATTGCGGCACTCAGTGGCGAACCCAACATGATTCAAGCATTCAAAAACGGAGAAGACATTCACCGTTCTACTGCTTCCAAAGTGTATCATATTCCTTTAGATGAAGTGAACAAGGAGCAAAGAAGCAATGCCAAAACCGTGAACTTTGGGATCATTTATGGGGTTTCTGCTTTTGGATTGAGCCAGCAAACAGATATGAATCGTACAGAAGC
The DNA here is from genome assembly GCA_011391075.1 of Flavobacteriia bacterium. Classification (GTDB taxonomy): domain Bacteria; phylum Bacteroidota; class Bacteroidia; order Flavobacteriales; family Flavobacteriaceae. Next base: position 14,349 of record JAABRF010000007.1, read on the forward strand.
CAAGGAATTGATAGATGCCTATTATGAAACCTATCCGATGTTGCGAAAGTACATCAATGAGCAAATACATTTGGCGCGTGAGCGAGGTTACGTTGAAACCGTTTTGGGAAGAAAAAGATATTTGAACAATATTAATTCGCAAAATGCTGTGGTAAGAAGTGCCGAAGAACGAAATGCCATCAATGCACCTATACAAGGTAGCGCAGCTGATATCATCAAATTGGCAATGATTCAAATACAACAACTTTTGGAAACGGGAAATTATAAATCTAAAATGCTACTCCAAGTACATGATGAGTTGGTTTTTGACATTTACAAACCCGAGTTAGAAGTTTTACAACCCTTGATCAAAACCACGATGGAAAATGCTTTTACTTTGGCAGTACCATTGGAAGTGGATATGGGAATTGGGATGAATTGGCTAGAAGCACATTAATTTAAAATACCAATAAACAAATTATAAATTACAATTGGGTATCGTGACAAATACAAAGTATTCAAAATGAAATGTGTTTTTGGTTATGACGTTGCAGAAATGAATCTTAGTAGTTAAACCGCTTTTTCTTCAAATACAATCGTTTCTTTTCATAATCAATCACTGCTTTTCCTTTTTCTAGAATATCGGCTCCTATGATTCCTTCGACTTCTCTAACTCCGTGTTGGGACAATGCCATATTAACATGGCTTAAATCGATGAGTACCAAATGTAAACTTTTGAATCGCCATTTACCTATTTTCAAAGGTACATCTATAGCTGTTTGGGTTTCAATTTCAAGTGCACCGGCTCCTGCAGCTTTGGTTTCGGAATGTTGAGGTTGTAGTTTATAATGATCAGCTAAATGTAAACCTATACAAGTATTGGAAGCTCCTGTATCCAATATAAACCGACCTTTGATGCCATTGATTTTAGCTTTCAATTCAAAGTGATTGGTGGTGGTTTTTTTAAGTGAAATACTGTGATATTTATTCTTTTTCAAATATTGATGTAAACTCATGTTTTGTTTTTTGTGATTCCCCAAAATTAAAAACTTTGTCTCAAGTTTTACCCCAAAACAAAGTTTTTCAATAAAAATAATTTTAGTTGTTTATTTTTTCGGAAACTGTATACTCCATATAGCTCTCAAATCACCTTCTTTAAAACCAATGGCTTGATCTTTTGGATAGATGATTTTAATGATGGAATCATTGGTTTGTGTGAGCGTTTCACCGAGAACACCGTGGCAAACTGTACATTTTTGAGCCAATTTAATAGGCGCGTAAAACTGTACTGTACCATCTTCATTTTGTTCAACCACAGGCGATAATTCTTGTTTTTCTGCTTGCAACTTTTGAAATTGAGCTATGATTTCCTGTTCGCGCGAATTAGGTGCATTTTTCTCATTTCTCAGCAAATGAGAAGTGCGTTTGATACTTACTCCATTTTGTTGAGCCATTTCAGTAGTCAAACCATCGGCGTGGATATTACAAAAGGGAACTGCTTGTGCAACACCGCCTTCTTTCATATTTTTACCTACTTCAGCCAACATGCTTTCAGCTGTTGCAGCGGCAATTTTCTTTCCACGTTCTAGGTATTCTCCTTTATCGGCTTCTGAAAGTCCACTTTGACATGAAACAAACCATAAGGTTATGCTCATTGCTATTAACAGATTTTTTAAATTCATCGTTTTATGGTTTTAAAAATTTTAGTGTTCAAAAATAAACAGCTCAAAGATAAACAAAGCAATATAAGTTACAAAAAAACCCGGCTAAATAACCGGGCTTTATATATCAAATACTCAATTTTATAATAAAGTACTCGGACATACATAATCCGATACTTTAAAAGCACCTGTGGCTTTGATGTCATCGATGCCTTGGGTCACATTGGTAATATTGTTGTATCCTTCTTTTTTCAGAATAGAACTGAAAATTCCGGAACGATTTCCACTGCGACAATAAGCGTAATAATGTTTACCTTTATCTACTTGAGCAATGGAATTCCACCAATAATCCAACGGCGCATTGGTAGCTCCAATGATGTGTTCGCTTAAAAATTCACTTTCTCTGCGCACATCCAAAAAGTCAATTTCTTGTTTGGATGCCAAAGCTGCCAATTCGTCCACACTTACATAAGGAATACTATCTACGGTTTTTCCGGCTGCTTTCCAAGCTTCAAATCCACCTTTCAAATAACCTACAATTTGGTCAAATCCTACACGAGCCAAACGATCGGCAGCTTCGTAATCGCGACCATTTGGGGTAACCAATACAATTTTAGTATTGACATCTCGCAAAATAGTTCCTACCCAAATAGCAAAACTACTGTCCATATCAATGTTGATAGATCCGGGAACGAAACCTTTTACAAATTCATCGGCTGTACGTGTATCTAGGATAACTAATCCGGGTGTTTCTTGTGAAACCAGTTCAAATGCTGCTGCATCCAAAGCATGGTGGGCTGATTTTCTTACTTCATCGATACTTTCTACTCCTAAAATATTTCCTAACACCATAGCTGGGAAATAGGAAGGCGGTTCTTTCAATCCGGTAAGTAATTCCTTTACAAATTCCTCTTCGGTTTGGTCGGCACGTAAAGCGTAATTGGTTTTCTTTTGGTTACCCAATGTGTCAAAAGTTTCACTACTCATGTTTTTACCACAAGGACTTCCGGCACCGTGATTGGGATATACGATGACATCATCGGGTAAAGTCATAATTTTGGTTCGCAAAGAATTATATAGCATGCGAGCCAATTTATCTTGGGTCAAGTCAGCTACTACTTTCTGAGCCAAATCAGGACGACCTACATCACCAATAAATAAGGTGTCGCCACTGAAAATGCAATGTTCTTTATGGTTTTCATCAAACAATAATAAAGTCATACTTTCAGTTGTGTGACCAGGAGTATGTAATACTTTTAATTCCAAATCACCTACTTTGAATATTTCTCCGTCGGTAGCGATATGTGAATCGTATCCTGTTTGCATGGTTGTAGGACCAATCACGATTTTACCTCCGGTTGCTCTTGCCAAATCTTGATGTCCGGCCATAAAATCGGCGTGAAAGTGAGTCAAAAAGATGTATTTGATTTGAGCTTTGTCATCGGCAGCTCTTTTCAAATAATCTTCAATATCTCTGATGGGGTCAATCACAACAGCCTCGCCATTGCTTTCGATGTAATAAGCCGCCTCGGCTAAACATCCGGTGTAAATTTGTTCGACTTTCATTTGATAAATAAATCTTTTTAAATTAATAATATATTGTTAATCAGTACTTTTAAAATCTTTCAGGTGGCTAATATATTGGTTAGAAATCAACTTTGTGTGATGTAGATTACATTTCTAAAATATTTTTTAAATTTTCCGCAAACGGTTTCGTAATGCGTTCGAATAAGTCATTATCCTTTGGCTTGTGAAACAAAATTTTGGAATTTCGGATCTGCTTGTGTTTCATTGAGACATTTTCCATTAAAACAATCTACTGCTTCCTGAATACTCATAAAAAAATGGTCACATCCAATCCGATCGGTGAATCCGGATTGAGCCAACTTATCTCTTACAGGACCCTTCACTCCGGTAAAGCATACTTCAACACCTCTTGAATGGAAATCATTGACTATTTCATCCAAAGTATTTACTGAGGTACTATCTATATTGTTAATACTTTCTCCGTCGATAATTAATAACTTTAAATTACCGTGTTTATCTGCTTCATATTCATATAATTTATCCTTAAAATGATTGATATTGGCAAAAAATAATTGGGCATCAAAACGATAAATGAGTAAATTTTCATTGATTTCCAAATCTTTAAACCGTTCTACATTGCGATAAAAATGAGAGCCGGGAACTTTAGCCAAAACTGCAGTATGTGGATAAGTAGTTGAAAACAATACCAAGGCCAAAGATAGAAAAACACCTACTCCTATTCCCATTTCCACCCCAAATACTAAAGTGAAAACAAAGGTAACCATCAACATCCAAAAATCCATTTTATTACTGTGCCACAAGTGAATAGCTTCTTTGTAATTAATCAAGCCCAAAACGGCTACTATAATTACCGATGCTAAAATAGCGTGGGGTAAATTGTAAAAATAAGGAGTTAAAAATAATAAAGTCAAAAAAACCAAAGCAGCACTGATGATACTAGCCAAAGGCGTTTTGGCTCCTGCTTGATCATTGACTGCCGTTCGGGAGAATCCACCGGTTACCGGATACGATTGAAAAAACGATCCAAATATATTGGCAGCACCTAGGGCAATCAACTCTTGATTGGCTGTAACTTTATTTTCTTTGTGTTTGGATTCTATCGATTTGGCAACGGCAATACTTTCCATAAAACTCACCAAAGCAATGGTAACTGCCATGGGTAAAAGAGCCTTTAACACAGCCCAATCGGGAGTAAGGAAACTGAAGTTTGGTAAATTATTGGGTATTTCTTGGATGATTTTGATCCCTTGAGGTCCTTTATCCAAATGAAAAATACTCACTACAGCAATTCCAAAGAGCACTGCCAACAACTGTCCGGGCAAGGTTTTTTTCCATTTTCTGATTCCCAAAATAAGAGCCACACCAACGAGACCAACCAATACAGCTATCCAATTGATTTCTGAAAACTTTTCGGCTATTTGTATTATTAATTCGTGAATGTGTTCGCTACCTTTGATTTGAATCCCTAAAATGTGCTTCAATTGACTCATCCCAATAATAATAGCAGCACCCGAAGTGAATCCACTGACCACAGGATGAGAAAGAAAATTAACTAAAAATCCCAATCTGAAAATCCCTAGGGTAAATTGAATTAATCCCACTAAAAAGGCCAATCCAATGGCGTATTGTAAATATTGTTCGGGTGTTAAACCGGGAAAAGCACTCAGAGAAGCAGCGGTAAGTAAGGATACCATGGCTACGGGACCAACTGCCAACTGACGTGAGGTGCCTAAAATAGCATACACAATTAAAGGTAAGATGGAAGCATACAAGCCGTATACTGGAGGCAAACCGGCAATTGATGCATAAGCCATTCCTTGCGGAATCAACATGATTCCCACGGTTAGTCCTGCATTCAAATCGCCTTTCAACCACGCTTTTTGGTAGTTGGGAAGCCATTGATAAATGGGGAAAAATCTTTTAAGAGAACTGAAATTCAAGTTAGAGTAGATTTAGTTGGTTAATTAGAATCGCAAAAATAGAGCAAGTCTTTTACTTCTGTGTTACTTTTATCACTCTTTTCAAATTTTTAAAAACAGTATATAGATGTTAGCAAATATAGGTAAGAAAATGAATTGAAATTTATTTAGGAGACAGTAATCTCAATCTTCACATTCATCAAAAGCTTTTACCTCACAAGGTTTGTCCAATCTTCTGTGAACATCGGCAATGGCTTCGGTTTTACTCTTGTAGAAATTTTCAATTCCAATCTTATCCATAAATCCTCCTTTTTTCAATACATCCTGGGAAACAATTTTCATCCCACTAAAATAAATCCCACCTCGTGTCTTTTGCCATTTTTCAACTTCGGTAGTCAACCATTCTGCAGCACCTAAATCAATAAAATTAATACTGTTGGATACAATTAAAATATTTTGCACTTGATTGGGTTCGTATAATTCACTGAAAAAATCAGAAATGGTTTCGATAGAAGCAAAGTATAAAGAACCGTCGATACGAACAATTTTGAGATTGGAACATTCCTTTAAATTGGGTTCGCGTATGATGTTGATAAACTTATTTTCAGCATTGATTCCCAAAACCGCGATATTGGGTTTGGATGTTCGCTCCAGATAAAAGTATAAAGAAGCAATTATACCCGATAAAATAGCAAATTGCAATTCAAAAAATAAAGTACCAAAAAAAGTAATCCCTAAAACAATCGTTTCTTTATTACTACTTTTAATGACTTGCCTGATGTGATGCACATCAATCAAATTATATCCTACCAATAAAATGATTCCACCCATGGCCGCTTTGGGCAGATAGGATGCATAAGGTGCCAAGAAAAGCAATACTAGCATGAGAAAGAAAGCGGCAATGATAGCCGACATAGGTGTTTTGGCTCCTGCTTGATGATTCACTCCCGAACGGGTAAAAGAACCCGAACCCATATAACTCGAAAAAAAGGAAGCTGTCAAATTGGATAATCCCTGTCCGATAAACTCCTGGTTTCCATTTATTTTCTGATGTGTCTTTAAGGCAATGGCTCTTCCAATAGCAATTGCTTCAATCAATCCCAAAATAGCAATTACCAATGCCCCGGAACTGAGCTTTTGCACATTTACCGTTGTCAAATCAGGAATTTGAAATGGCGGTAAATTTCTAGGAACATTTCCAACAGTTGTTATTCCTACACTTTCTCCACCTACTAACAATGCTAATACCGTTCCCAATAACATGGCTATCAACATGTGAAAACGGGAAATTTTTTGGATAAAATATTTAATGATAATGGCTATAAACAAAGTAACCATGGCTACACTAAACACCAACCAATTAGTTTCTGTAATGTTTTTAAAAATAAAGATTACTGTATCCAACACGGAACTTCCTTGTGGTACATTGAGTGCAAAAACATGTTTGAGTTGCTTGAAAGCTATGAGAATTCCAGCACCAGCAGTAAAACCGATTACAACGGAATGGGAAACAAAATTGACAAATTTTCCCATTTGCAACAAACCCATAATCAATTGAAACAAACCTCCTAAAAAAGTCAAGACCATAGCCAAGGAAACAAAGGCTTGCAATTGGGTTTCAGGATCTACATAATTGGAAAGCGTTGCATAAACTACAATGGATATAGCAGTGGTTGGTCCCGAAATCAAATGGTATGACGAACCGAAAAGTGCTGCTACAACCGGAGTTATCATGGCCGTATAAAACCCATAAATGGGAGGCAATCCGGCAATCATGGCAAAGGCAACCGCTTGCGGAATCACGATAATTGTTCCGGTAATTCCGGCAATCAAATCATCTTTCCAATACTTCTTGGCTAAGGGTAACCAAATGAGAAAGGGGAAAATTTTGGAGCGTTCTATCTGCAAAACAAGCTATAAATTAATTATTGATGAATTTTTTAATTTGATAAAGACAAGGCATGCCTTGTCTCTACAACCTTTCGTTTTTCTAATTACAAAAATATCACCCCTTCGGGGTTTTCTATAGAATTTAATAGATTCACTATATTATTCTAGATAAAGACAAGGCATGCCTTGTCTCTGTCATCCATCACCCATCATCCCGCATCCATCATCCATCACCCATCATCCATCCCGCATCCATCGACTTCTCTCTTCTCAAATATAATACGTTTCATCATCAGGACGATAAGCTCTCTTAAACCACAAAGGTCTTCTCAAGTTATCGGGTCCCGGAGCCGGACGTGTCATTTTCATCCATTCTTTATAAATCTCATGGGATTTGGCAGTATCCACAAAAATATCTCCGTATTGATCTGAGGCTCCTGGTTTTTCAATGCGAACACGTTGATGCCATGCATGCATGCCACTGATTGGATCAGGATGTACGGCATGGGTCAGGTTTTGGTGAACACCACCATCATTCCAGAAAATGCGTTTGGAATCCTTATCACTCGATTCAAAAGGCTGGATCCCACTTACCGTATTCATCTTCCAGCCGCCTTTGCCATCTTCGATAATTTTAACGGTATTGGTGGACCATCTGTTGCCTTGATCTTGATCTCTGCGCCATCTACCCAAATGATGTGAACAAGCAACTACACCTGGCTTCATGGCTTGAGTTACCCAAACTTTATCTACAAAATAACCGATATCTGTATTCAACTTAACCAAATCACCGGTCTTCAATCCCCATTTAGCAGCATCGTCAGGATGCATCCAGATGGGATTGCGATGCGAAATTTCATACAACCACTTGGCATTACCCGAACGGGAATGGATCAAAGTAGGCAATCTAAAAGTGGGAACTAAGACATATTCTCCTTTGGATTTATCCAATTCATCGGGATGAATGTGACTCTTGATGTAATTTGGAATTGCATATTCAGGCCACTTCCAATCGACCATCGTTTGAGAATAAAATTCGTTTTTGCGAGAAGGTGTTGGAAATCCGACTACTGATTTGCCATCGACCAACACGCCAATGGGTTTACCTCCTTTGGAAATCACACCAGTTTTGGTATCTGTGACACTGCCTTCCAATTCTTCTGAAGTCAACGCTTGTTCGTTCTTCTTATAAACGCTCTTTTCAATTTCAAAAGCCCCATATTTACGCATGTATTCCAATTCTGTCAAACCTTCTTTTTGGGCAACCTCTGGAAGTCCTTTGACGCGTTCAAATATGTATTGGTAGTAATCGTCAACTGTGATTTTTTCACCTTTGCGATAAGGAGATTCAAAGTACTTACGGATACCCATGCTACCATCGGGGTCAATACGCCAACTCAATTCCATCCAAAACTCGTCTTCTTCCCATACTTCTCCGGGATTGACTTCGTATGTATTGTTAAAAGTTTTATGATTGCGTCTAGCTGATTCCAACAATACCGGTTGGCGGAAAGCTACCCATACGCCGCTGTGGGTTTCATAAGTATTTAAATCATGGCGTTCGGAAGCCAAACCCATAGGAAGGACGTAATCGGCATAGAAAGCCGTTTCGTTCCAAGTAGGAGTTAAGGCGGCATGTAAGCCAAATTTTGATTCGTCACGCAACATTTCCATCCAAGTAAACCCATCGGGATAAGTCCATACAGGATTGAATACTCTGGAAAAATAGACGTCCATTTTACCACGACCTTCTTTTAAAAAGTGGGGTAATAAAAAACTCATTTCAAAGAAAGCCAATGGATACTCTTTGGGGAAATGGAGTTCGTTCCATTTTTTTTGAGGTTTCGGTACATGTGGTTGTTTCGGATGAAACTGGTTCCATGTATTGGGTGAAGTTCCACCTGGCGTACCTACAGCTCCAACTACTACTGTTAAAAAGTGTAAAGCACGCGCTACCGTCCAACCTCCCAAATTGGAAGCACCGGCACTACGCCAATTGTGTGAAGCAAATCGTTCTCCGGCTTCTCCGATTTTAACCGCAATTTCTCTAATCATATCGGCTTTTACCCCTGATTCTTTCTCTGCATATTCGGGTGTAAATTCACTGTATTCTTCTATAAGTGATGCTATGAAATTTTCAAATGTAGCCGCTTTTTGCGATTGCATTTTTTCCATATATTCTTGCCAATTGACCCAATTTTCGAGGTAATTTCGATTGTACAAACCACTTTCCAAAATGATTTTTACCATGGCCAATAATACAGCCACTTCACTTCCCGGATAAGAAGGCATCCAATAATCAGACATAGAAGCCGTATTCGAAAGACGTGGATCCATGGTAGCCAATTTGGCTCCATTCATCTTGCCTTCAATGATGCGTTGCGCATGGGGATTGAAATAATGTCCCGATTCCAAATGTGCCGAAATCAATAAAATGAATTTGGCATTGGCGTGATCGGGAGAAGGACGGTCATAGCCATACCAAATGTTGTAACCAAATCGGGCACCTGACGAACATACATTGGTATGTGAGTTGTGTCCGTCTATACCCCAACCTTGCAGAATCCAATCCATAAATTTTTCGTGTCCAGGTCTTCCTACGTGGTAGGCCACCTCATTGTGACGATCTTCTTGTATGGCTTTGCGGATACGCGTAGCAAAAGTATCAAGCACTTCGTCCCAAGATACCCGTTCCCATTTTCCGGCACCTCGTTCTCCAACTCGTTTCATAGGATACAAAATACGATCGGGATCGGTGATTTGGTTGATGGTAGCCGGTCCTTTGGCACAGTTTCTTCCGCGACTTCCCGGATGATAGGGATTGCCTTCAAAACGTTTGACTTGTTGGGTTTCCTTATCAATGAAAGCCGTCAAACCGCAGGCACTTTCGCAATTGAAGCAAGTAGTGGGCACAATTTGATAGGTTTTTTTGACTTTTCTAGGCCATGCTTGAGAATCGTATTCAGTCCAATTGTCCCATTTATCGGGCGTTGGAAAATTCTGATACATATTAGCAATTTCCTCATCCGAAAACTGACGCATATCGGCTTCGGTTTCTTGGTATTTTTCCTTGTGTAAATTAGGAATAAGTCCGAGTTTTTCGGCTAAATTTTCTATAAAAGAAGGTTTTTTATATCCCATTTGAATATGTTTTAGTCATTTGAAAAAAAAGCTTTACGCTAAAGGTACTCTTTGAGGTGCTTCTACCCAAATTTTCTCTGTAAAATAAATACCGGCCAATACCAATACAGAAATCACATAAAAACTGGTAGCATCGGGACAAAACAAAGCCGTTGCCAAAGGAAAAATATTTCCGATGAGAACTGTTCCAATCCAAAATAGGTTTTTATACCGACCTTTGGTGATCATTTTAACTACCATTTTGGCTGAAGTAGTAGGATGTGTTACGGTTAATTCGGTAATCAAGACAAATAAATTTACTACCAATGCCCCGATTAGAAGTGGTTTGAGGATTGACATCCAATCTTCTTCTCCAATTATTAAAGACATGATGGATAATGCTGCGACACCTGCCATGACACTATGAACAAGCATGTGTAACACCAAAGATGGGCTTTGCCAAAAATCTCTGCCTTTTGCTTGCGCAAATAAGAAAGCAGTATAAATAGCCAAAAGAATAGCAAAAGGGAAAGTAATGTATTGAATGGCTTTATCGGGTAGGTTGAATCCCAGCCAATTGTTGGCCAACCATACACTGATAACTCCTCCAAATATAGTCATGGCATAACCACCGCGAACCAACCATGAATTCCATTGTGGACGCAATAATACGTTTAAGAATCTATCAGGACGATCGAGATCCATGACCAAGAATAAACCGGTTAAGCTGATGAAAACTAAAGAAACAATTGAAGTTCCGATTTTGGCTGCAGGCGAAAGTTCAAAACCTAGGGTCATGGCTAGAAAAGCTACTAAAAACACTCCAGCGGCAATGGCTTTTGTAGTTAAATAAGCTGAAACTTCCCATCCCCATAAAATACCTTTATCAGGAGTATCATACACTCTTCGGGCTTTGCCATTGAGAACATCTATGTAATTGGGATTTTCAGTATCTTTCCTCTGATAAGCTGCTTGCAATTCGTCGTCGATGACCATTTGAAGTAAATTGACCTCATCATTGGAATTGACTAATTTTTCGGCGTATTTAGCATAATGACCTACGCCACGTGCTTGCGCATTCCATAGTCCCGGACCTGATTTGTCAGTTGCTTCCGGATTGAGGGATTGGAAATCACCATCTATATAATACACGTTGGGTTTGGTGCCTTTTTCAGGTTTGCGCACCATGACTTGTTCACGGGATAATAATTGGGCAATTTCGGTTTCAAAATTTTCCATATCTCCGGCAATGATGGCATGTTCGGGGCATACTTCGACGCAAGAGGGAGCTCTACCCACATCTACGCGGTGTGCACAGTAATTGCATTTGGCAGCCGTATTATTATCAGGATTGATGTATAAGGAGTCATAAGGGCAAGCTTGCATACAAGATTTGCAACCAATGCAACGATTGTTGTCAAAATCTACAATACCATCAGGACGCGTATGCAAGGCTTCTACCGGGCATATTTCCACGCAAGGGGCATCGGTACAATGGTTACAACGCATGACAGAAAAGATTCGACGGGTATCGGGGAAAACCCCTTTTTCTACCTGTTTGACATAGGTTCTGTTGACCCCTACAGGCACTTCATGTTCCGATTTACAAGCGGTAGTACAAGCGTGGCAGCCTATACATTTCCGATTGTCTATGATAAAACCATACTTCATTTGGAATTGATTAATGGGTTAGTTGAACGTGAGCATGAAAAGATTCATTGCTTACAACAAAAGTAGAGTTACCTAAATGTAGTATTGTGATAGATGTCACATTATATGTTTTTTAGAATAGTTCTAAATAAATTTTTGGACATCAAAAAAAACCCACCTAAAGAAGATGGGTTTGATTTCAAAATATTGTGTAAACAATTTCGATAAAGAAATAATTAATGTTAAAAATGAAATGTAAATGAAAAATAAAGCTTGAGTTTAAAAAAACTAATTACAAGCACTTTCAATTCATGATTGGAAACTTTGAAAAGTGGTTTTAGTTGGTTAATTCAAAGTTGGCTCTTAAACGTATATCGGCTGAAGAGGCTCCAATCATGAGTTCGAAAGCACCCGGTTCGGTGGTCCATTCCAATCTTTGATTGAAAAAGGACAGTTTCTCTTTATCTATTTTGAAATGTAAGGTTTGGGTTTCGCCCGGAGCAAGATTCACTTTTTGGAAGTCTTTTAATTCCAAAATAGGTCGAACAACGGATCCCACTATATCTTTGATGTACAATTGTACTACCTCTGCTCCTGCGTATTCTCCGGTATTGGTGAGTTTCATTTCTACGTCAATACTTCCATCGGTTTGCATTTGACTTTGAGATATTTTCAAATCGGAATACTGAAATGTAGTATAACTCAAACCAAATCCAAAATGATATTTAGGAGAACTGGGTAAATCTAAATAGGCTGAAACATTAATTTTATCTTGTTCGTCTTTGGGAGGTCTGCCTGTATTGAAATGATTGTAGTAAATCGGAATTTGACCTTCATCTCGTGGAAAAGTCATAGGTAGTTTTCCTGACGGATTGTAATCTCCATACAACACATCAGCGATGGCATTTCCAGCTTCACTTCCCAGCCACCAAGTATATACGATAGTTGACATATTATCGGCTGTCCAATTGAATACGAGTGGTCGACCTGCATTAATCAATACCACAACAGGTTTGCCGGTTTTCTTTAACTCTTTTAACAAATCTTCTTGAACTCCCGGGATACCTATATTGCTGCGACTTTTGGCTTCACCACTCATATTGTATCTTTCTCCAATACTCACGATTACCACATCGGCTTTTTTGGCAACTTTAATAGCTTGAGCAAATCCAGATTTATCTGTACTTTCGATGTCACAACCTTTGGCATATAACAATTTGGTATTTTTACCTACTTTGTTTTGTAATCCTTCCCATTGGGAAACTATATAGGAGGAATCTATTTCTTTTAAATCGATTGCCCAAAAACCGTGATTGGCTCTTTTGAGTTTGACCATAGGGCCAATAAACGCGATGGTTTTAAGGTCTTTAGATAAAGGTAGTATTTGCTTCTCGTTTTTGAGTAAAACAACACTCTTGGCTGCTACTTCTCTTGCTATTTTGGCATGTTCGGGATTGAATAATACTTCTTGTTGTCTGGTAGGATCAGCATATCTATAGGGATCTTCAAATAAACCCAATTCAAATTTTTTGCGTAAAATTCTGCGTACGGCATCGTCTATCAAAGTTACAGAAATTTTGTTTTCTTGAACCAATTGCGCTAAATTATAGCGGTATGCATTGCTTTCCATATCAACGTCACTTCCAGCTGTAATGGCTAGATAAGCTGCATCTTTAGGGTCTTTGGCGTAGCCATGGGTGACCATTTCACCTATCGAACCCCAATCGGAAAGGACAAAACCTTGGAAGTTCCATTTCCCTTTGAGAATATCTCTTTGAATGTAAGCATTTCCGGTAGCGGGTATTCCATTGATATCGTTGAATGAATTCATAAAAGTTGCAGCACCTGCATCAACTGCTGCTTTAAATGGAGGAAGGTAGGTTTCCAACAACATTCTCTCACTCATATCTACTGAATTGTAATCTCTTCCACCTACGGCAGCACCATAGGCAGCAAAGTGTTTGGCACAAGCCATAACAGAATTGAGATTACCCAATCCATCACCTTGAAATCCTTTGACACGAGCATATGCAATTTTGGAACCCAAATAAGTATCTTCACCTGCTCCTTCCATGACCCTACCCCAACGCGGATCACGGGCTATGTCCACCATAGGAGCAAAAGTCCAATGAATACCACTGGCGGCGGCTTCTGTTGCTGCAACACGTGCACTGAGTTCGATAGCAGGTAAATCCCAACTTGCTGCTTCAGCCAAAGGAATGGGAAAAGTAGTTTTGTAACCATGTATCACATCCAACCCAAATAACAAGGGAATCTTCAAACGGGATTGCATAGCTAATTCTTGATATTGACGGGTATAGTTTGCCCCCATAACATTCAACATCGAACCTATTTGGCCATTAATAATATCTGCTTGTTTATTGGGATTGATAGTTATGGGACCGGTTTGATGCCAATCACTTGTATATTGATTGAGTTGTCCGATCTTTTCCTCCAAAGTCATTTTTTGAAGCAAACTATCAACTTTTTGGTCAATTGTTTGGGTTTGTGCATAAGTCACAATTCCAAATAAGAATCCTACAAAACCTAAAAAATATTTTTGCATTTCTAATAAATTAAAGTTTGAATGGCATTGGGTAATATCAAGATCTCTGTGTTTTGGGTTTCAATGTTGTTTAAGCTTCCATAATACGAACCCATATCACCGCTTTCTTTTATTTTGGTTTGGGAATTCAAAGCTAATTCGGAAATCAGTAATACTAGAACCAATCCTAACAATAGGAAAACTCTGGTGCATCTTTCAAAGTTTGCTTTGGGTATTTTAATATAAATCATGAAAGGTAATTTTAAATTCAATAATTACACGTAAAGGTCAATCAACTTTGCTCTTTAAAAACAACATTTACGCAGCGTCTCAAGGTTATTCGTGTTAATCATTTTTAAGTTTATAGAATAATAAAAACGATTCTTTAGCACAACTTAAAGATCCTAAATATTTTAAAAAATGCCATATATTATATTAAATACTTGATTATATGAATATTACAATCTATCCAATTCGCTTTTAATAAATTGAATAGACTCAGTATGATGTGAACCCGTAATTTTCAAAACGTAAAAACCCGCATTGAAAGAACTGATATCAATTTTATTTTCTAACCCCAAACCGAAAGATTGGAGTACCTTTCTTCCGCTTGTGTCAAAAATATCTATTTTAAAATTATCCTCAGATAAAGATTTTAAATATATAAAATCTTGGGCTGGATTAGGATAAATCAGAAAGTTTTTATCGGGGTTTTCAAATGAGTCAATAGCAAGAACCACGGTATCGTATATTCCCCAGTTAAAAAATTCCCAAGTTCCGGGAATTGTTCTGGTACAAGTCATTCCCGAAGCCGACCCATTTTCTGATGAAACATAGAAATTATTGTATCCTTTCAAGGAATAAGCACCACTTAAATTGTTCAAAATAAATTTTTGAGAATCACCTATGGATGTAGCATTACAATACAATTTGTTATCTGCTGAATTTAGGGTTACATACTTGTTATTACTACCTTTGAGAGCGGAATAACCATCACCCAATTCAATGACGGTAAATTTTTCATTTGTTCCATTGGTCGAGCTGCTACAGGTCATTAAAGTAGTAGTATTGGAAAATGTAACATACTTTTCATTAATTCCTTTTAAATTAATAACATTACTGCCTTGAACAACTGATTGTGGAGTTGTAACGGTAGAGTTTATGTAGCTGAAATTTACCGAATTGATATTAGAAGAACCCGCTATACTAACAATTCTGATGGTTTGTAAACCTGTGGTAGGAAGGGTAACTGCTTTGGTGATGGTTTGCCATGAAGACCAACTTCCTGTTGGAGGAATAACAGCTGTACCATATATCAGGGTTCCCTCTGCATTTTGGATTTGAACAGCAGCAGAAGCACTTCCTCCATTTGCAACTCGAAATTCTGCATTGTATGTCCCAGAATTGTTAATATTTACAGTGTATTTCATCCATTCACTTCTATCAAACCAACCTACAGAATAACCATTGGAACTAATATCACTCGATTTTTCAATATCCACTCCTCCATTTCGATACACCCAACCATTATTCCAAGAAGTATAAAAACCAGTAGTCAATCTATTGTCCTCCCAAGCCAGATCTGAATAAGCATGTCCGTTCATCCCTTGATCATAATTTGAAGTAAAAATTCTGGTAGGTGAAGTGTTGCCAATTTGAGGTATACTGCTCGAAAAAGGAGCTGTATTTCGATTCCCAGGTTGCACAAAAATGGATCGCAATACTTCATAATTGATATTGCTATTCTCAATTTTGACATTTTCGGCCAATTGCAATAATGTGGTATAAGCCACTGTAGGATTAAGCGTTGGGTTTGTTCCTCCAAGATAGCTTAAAAGATTGTTATAACCCGTTGGAAAATTGGCACTTGAAAAACAGTTTACACTCTCAAATTTTTTCATAGGCCACCATGAAAAACCAATATTATTTGCGTTAAAAGTTTCTACGATTCTTGTAAAATGGTCATTACTATTTTCGCCATGTTCGCCACACCAAATAGGTCTGTTTTGGGCATCTCGAAAATTTAATATCCATGTTATGTCTACCGTGGAAGCATCCGACCAATATTTGTGAAATACATACACCATATTGGGATCCCATGCAGGTGTCAAACCTGCGTAATCGTTTGAATACCAATTTCCTTCTATAAAAAGAATATGATTATCACTATTGTTTCTGATAGCAGTGGTTATGGAGTTGTACAAATTTCTCAAATCAATTCCACCCGGTAAATCCCAAGCGGGTTCATTTATCAAATCATATCCTGCCACCCAAGCTTCATTTTTATATCTTTCTGAAATTTTACGCCAGAGTTCTATGGTTTTGTTCTTATTGAGTGTGCTTTCCCATAAAGATGGTTTGGTAGCGTCATAATCACTAATAGCGTTGTTACTTTGGCCACCTGGCGCAGCATGTAAATCAATAATGACATAAATTCCTTCTGCACTACACCAAGAAATAATATTATCTAATAAGGTAAATCCATAATTACTCCAAACATCAGGAGTTCCCGAGTTGACAAAATATTCATAATGAATGGGAACCCGAACTGCATTAAATCCCCAAGATTTAATCTGAATAATATCAGTATTAGCAACGTGTTTTGTCAGCCAAGCATCATAAAAATTGGCTGTGTTTTGTGTGCCAATAAGCGTGTTTAGTTTTTGCTTCCAATTGTGTTGTGCGGGTGCTTGATTTACTGAATTCATCATATAACCCTCCATAACCATCCAATTACCAAAATTGACCGCATTCAATACCACTTCTTGGTTGTTTGAACTGTTAATTATTTTTTTATTGCTTACAACTAATTGTTGCGCATTTAAACAATGAATGGAAATAAAAAACAAAAAGAATAACTTATTCATAATAAAACCTTTATTGATTGGTTTTTTTTGAAATGAGCATAACAATCTCGATAGCTATCGGTATGATACCAACGGTAACGATTATTGGCGAATTAAATGTACCCATATATATAAAATAAACACATGAAATTAATAAATTAAAGTTTGAATGGCATTGGGTAAAATAGAGATCTCTGTAGCGTGAGTCCCAATACTCAAAAAATATTTGGTTTGCTGACCGCTGACATTCATTACAATAGTCACTACTTGACCATCGGGATTGAGAAATGATGTTGTCAACAAATCACTTCTACTGGCTACACTACTGATTCTTTTGGCTCCGGGTTTTATAAATCTTGAAAAATGCCCCATGATATAATAGGAAGGCGTATAAATTAAATCTCCTGTTGTAAGGTCGGCGTGAATGGGAGCAAAACAGAAATTTTTCACATGATTGGGTCCTCCATTTTGATCCAAAAGGATGTTCCAATCGGTCCAAGCTACAGTGCCATTATTGAAATCATGGATCATGGAAACGCCATATTCGGCTCCATTTTTCCACAACTGGTATTTAGAGGCATCAAAACTTTCGACACAACCTTCGGTAAACATCAAATTGACTTCGGGATGGTTTTTATTCACAATTCCTACATTTTGGAACATGGGTTTGCCACCACTCCAATCTTCATACCAATGAAAACCTACGCCCCAAACATACTTTGCAGCATCTGGATCATTGAGTATGATATCGGCTCGTTGGCTCATCAAATCTCTATTGTGATCCCAAACGGTTATTTTTTTATCCTGCATTTGGGCTTTAGCCAATGTAGGACCTAGGAAGTTTTTTAAAAAATCGCGTTCTTCTTCAGCTGTGTAGATACAGGATTCCCATCTTTGTTTGGCCATGGGTTCATTTTGAATGGTCAATCCCCATACAGGAATACCTTCTTTTTCATAACTTTGAATGAATTTAACGTAATAATCTGCCCAAGATTGATAGAATTCAGGTAATAATTTGCCCCCTTGAAGCATGTCTTTATTGTCTTTCATAAAGGCAGGCGGACTCCATGGACTGATGTAAAAGTTGGCATTGACAGCTTTCGCCATCGCTCTTTTGATCATGGGAATTTTGAATTTTTTATCGGGAGCTATATCAAATGTCTTTAATTCTTTGTCTCCTTCTTGTATGTATGTATAGCTAGCCGAACTAAAATCACAACTATTCATATTGGTTCTGATGATTTTATAGGCATTTCCTACTTTCTCATCAAAATATGCATTTAAAAATTCGGTTTGTTTTTCAGGTGAAAGTTGGGCAAACACCTCAGCACTGGCATCCGTAATGGCACCACCAATACCAAGAAAAGTTTGATATTGTTTGTCGGGATTGACAAAAATACAGGTTTGAGTTTCTAGAGGTTGTTTTAATTCTACAAACCGCAATGTATCTGTTTGTGTAATTTTCAGATCAGTACTATCGGCAGAGGTAAAAACCTGTACCGTTTTATCTTTAACTTGAAAAGTGTTTTCTGATTGAACCTTATCGACTTTCTTATTATTTGTACAAGATAACGAAAACAAAGAAAGGGTTGTTGTGAAGATTAAGATATTTACAAAATGAAGTTTCATATAATAAGTGTTGAATATTTACCAAATATAAGTACCTACATCTCCCGCTTGTAGGGAAGTTGTAGCCCATTTATCGTTGAATTTTATATTGAAGATTTCTGATGTATTGCCGATATTGACTGCGATCAAAACCTTTTTTCCGGTAGGCGTTTTAAAAGCAACTGTGTTGATGTTTCCGGATATATTGGATGCGATACGAACTGAACCTGCAGGAACAAATTTGGAAGCGTGTGCAATGATATAATAGCTCACATTTCGAGTGAAATTTTCACTACTATTAACTGTTATAGCTCCTTTGCAAGTGGTACAACCACCATCGGTATGAGGTCCAAAACTTCCGTTATTGGCTAAATTCCATTCCAGTGCGTTTTTACTCCAATTGCGCATGGATCCAATGATTACATTTTTGATATGCCAAGTGAGATCTCCACCAAATTGACCTGAAGATGCAGTATATTGTTCTGTAAAATATAGATTTTTAGTAGGATGGGCATTGTGTACGGTTGACAAAGCACTGATATCACCTGCGTATAAATGAAATGCGGAACCATCTATAAAAGCTTTGGCTGTTGCATCATTGAGAACCGTAATAGGATATTCGGGGTTGTCACAATTGTGATCATAAATGACAATTTTGGTTGTGATACCTGCTGTTTGAAAAGCAGGTCCTAGGTGATTTTTGATAAAATCAGCTTGTTGGGTTGCACTCATCAACATACTGGGATTATTGCCCGGATGCAAAGGTTCGTTTTGTGGGGTTATAGCATCGATAGGAATCCCTTGAACTTGCATTTGTTGAATGTATTTGACAAAATATTGTGCATATACACTGTAATATTCCGGTTTCAAACTACCTCCTACAAAGGATCCATTGTCTTTCATCCACGTAGGTGCAGACCAAGGCGATGCCATGATTTTAATTTGGGGATTAATCAAAAGTATTTCTTTCAAAAGCGGAATGACATGAGTCATATCAGGGTTTAAAGAAAACTGAGTCAGGTTGATATCCGTTTGACCTGCCGGCATATCGTCGTAGGTGAAAGGAGTTGCATTCAAATCGGAAGCCCCTAGACTGATGCGTAAATAACTTATCGAAATACTGGTACTTTGCGTGCCAAATAGCTCTTGCAGGAGTAATGCTTTTTTGGGAGTACTCAACGAATTAATTACTTCAGCGCTACCACCTGTTAAAGAATAGCCGAATCCATCAACAGTTTGAAAAACCTGAGAATCGTAAACTTCTACAAAGGGATAAATATTGGAATTGGTTCCAAAAGCCATGATGGTGGATTGTTTTTCCAATTTTTTCGTTTGATCGGCCTTGGTCAACCAAAAATCCACTTCATTTTCGGGTTGGGGATCAGGGTCTGGGTTATCATCAGGTGATGAAGGCTGACAACTCGACAATATACCCATGAGCATAAATGTGAGAGCAAAGATGATTTTATTAGTTTTCAATGTTATCGTTTTATAGAATTAATTATTACTGTGAAATGTTTACTTCAATATACACTGGTAAGTGATCGGATGGATATTTTAAATCGATGGAATCACTTAAAGTCGCATGTTTTATAACTTTAAAAGTAGATTCTTTGGAGATAAAAATATAATCAATCAACGCAGTAACCGGCACTTCATGTTTGAATCCATTGAAAGTTCCCGATGGCCCAAAATGTCCTTCTGCTGCAATTTCTTGGGTATCGGTCATTGTTTTCTTTAGATCCACTATTCTTTGAGAACTGGGTTCAGAGTTGAAATCACCCATAAAAAAAACACTTAAGTTTTGGGTATTGAGTTCCTTAATTTTAGAAAGGATGAGTTCGATTCCTTTGGTTCGGGCTATTTCACCCACATGATCTATGTGCGTATTAAAAACCCAAAATTTAGTTTTAGTTTTCAAATCTTTAAACAAAGCATAGGTACAAACTCTATTACAGGCAGCATCCCAACCAATGGAAATGGTATCGGGAGTTTCAGACAACCAAAAAGTCTTTTCTTGAAGTACTTTAAATCTGTCTTTTTTATAGTAGATATTAGAAGATTCTCCTTTACCTATTCCTTCTCTACCCATTCCTATTTGATTGTAATCTTTTAATAGGTTATTTAAATCTGTAACTTGACTAGGTGTTGCTTCTTGAACACCAAAAATATCAGGTTCATAAAATTTAATTTGGCCTACAAAAAAATCTTTTCTATGCGTCCAATCTTGTTCTCCATCTATGGCAGTATCCAATCGCATATTGTAGGTCATCAAGGTCATATTTTGACTTTGAATGCTCACAAAAAAACAGAAAAGGATGACTGTTAAAATAGATTTTGAGTTCATGATATTATTTTCATTTGATAGACAAATATAATTAATAACAAAATCAGCAGGAATAATTGATCATATAATTATCTTCACAAATTACCTTCGATGTCTTGATTCTGGATGATCTATATCTCCATGACAATAACTGTAACCAAACGCAAACGAACAAGATTAAGTTTATTCCCGATACTACACATACAACGTGGCAGTTCTCTTGGAATAAGTTATTAAGTCCCGATAACTATCGGGATTCTTCGTGCGTTACATAAGACTAAATCAACTGGTAATTATCAGATGCTGAAACAATTGATTTTTGGCTGAACTTACAAGCTAAAAGCAGTACCAAAAAGGCAAACACCAAGAATGTTTAAGTAGTCGAAAGTTGTAAATTTAAACCCATTACATTATTGATATACTCTTACGTAATCTATTTCAAAAGTAGCCGATGTAAAATTGGGATCAACAGTTCCTCCAAAATTTCCACCCATGGCGCAATTCATGATAATAAAAAAGTTTTGATTGAATGGTAAAGTTGAGTTATTTGTAAAGGTATAATATAACTGATTATCAACGTAAAATTTGATGCTACTTGAGTTCCATTCAGTGGTATAAATATGGAATTCGGTAGTTGCATTGTTGATCATCAAGGTTGCTCCATCAGGATTGGCTCCTGAATGTCCTGGATGATGCAAACTTCCATATATCTTATTCAATTGATTGCCTACATGTTCCATGACATCAATTTCGCCACAAGCAGGCCAGCTTGCGGTTCCAATATTAGCCCCTAGCATCCAAAGTGCAGGCCATGTTCCACCACCTGCAGGAAGTTTGGCTCTGAATTCAATTTTTCCATATTTAAAATCATATTTACCTTGGCTCAACAATCGGGCTGAAGTATAGGCACTTCCCATATAATTTTCCTTGATCAATTTGATTTTGAGTAATCCACCTTCTACGATGACATTTTCAGGACGGTTGGTATAGTATTGTAATTCATTATTTCCCCAACCAGATGTTCCGGTTCCGGTATTATAGCCCCATTTATTGGGGTTTGGAGCCCCATCTGTATTGAATTCATCGCTCCAAACTAGACCAGGAACTACGTATACGGAAATGGTTCTGGAATCGGAAATAAATTGCGACCCATTATAAGCAGAAACGTGAATGGTATAAGAATGAGTACCCATTTCATTAAAAGTATACGACACCAATCCAGTAGTAGATTCAATCAAATCAGAATTGATTAATACCTTATAAAGGGTTGCATTATCTGCTGTAATGATCATATTAATAACGCCACTACCATCACCATTTGGAAAAGTGGCCGATTCTCCTTGACGGGTAATTGTTATGTTAAGGTTTGAAGGAGTATTGTCTTCAGGTTCATCTGAATCAGGACCTGAGCAACTCAACCCCAAAAAAGAAACCATTAAGATTAATCCTATTCTAAAAAATGTAAAAAAGGAATTCATAAGGAGATGTTTTAGTTTAACTTAGAAAATTTGAAATAAAAAAAATTCCAATAGGGAAATCGTTAAATGGATATAATGCTATTTTAAAAATATACCAAAACTATTCCATTGATTTCTTTCGTTAGATAAACATCATACACCGACCCCAATGGGGTCGGGTATGTGTTTAATAATTATCAAAATTTATTAACTCTGAGGTTTTAATTTTAAATACCAAGCATTACCGGTTTCAGTACCTTGTACTCTCAAGTACATATAAGTATCTGTAATTTCAAGAATCTCGTAAGTACTTTGACAAGCCCCATAACCAATATATGTAGTGTTGGAGGCCAAATTGATTACCGTCTCGGTAGAAGCTGTAATTCCTGATTCAGCAGGAGCAAAAGTAAAAGCTCCTGTACCACCACTATAGGGGTAACAACCTTCATCACCCGATGCAGGAATCCCAGGTAGATTGGTTAAAGAACCTGTTTTAGTAAATGCACCATCGGGGTTTACAACTTGAATAGAAAAATTTGAACCCGATTTAGTAAAGGTAAATTTAGTTGTATAAAAACAGTTACAGCAAGCCACTTTTTCATTGATAGCAGCCTCCCACCAAACAGGTGCCGGATTATCAATTGGGCCTACACCCAAATGACCTGGTACATCTTTATCTACAATCCAAGTTTTACTGGCATTGTTAGTCAGATTTGTAACCAACATTGGGTCTGGAGTAAAATCACTTCTAACTGTAATGTTTTTAGTCATAACGGTAGAGGTTCCACCCTTGCCATAAGCCACTACTGTAATCGTATAATCGTTTACACCGGTAGTAGTATATTTTTTGGTAACCATACCATTCACTAATGGGACAAAACTCAATTCTCCCGTAGCACCAAAGTCGATTTTATAAGCCAATGCATCATCGGCATGAGCTGTAATCATTACATTTCCAGAACCTTCTCCATAAGGATATGTTGTACTTACTCCTTCAATTTGGGCAGTGATTATCAAGTTCGTCGGAGCTGTTAAGTCCCCCAAGCTATATTCTTCTTTTTGGCAAGCATTATAGGAAAATCCAATGACCAAAAGAATGATTAAAAATTTTAATTTCTTCATTTTAAAAAAGTTTTATTAGTTAGTTTGTCTAATATTATCTAGATATATCACTTCCCCAAATCCATCGGCAGCGTCATTATAACGGAAAACCAATTGATTGAAAGTTGTACCGGCTGGAATGCCTAAGGTCCCAAAGTCAAACACCAATTCTTCCCATTGGTTGGCAACGGTTGATGCTACTTTTAGTACTTGGTTGGATACACCTCCACTACCTTGTTCCAATTCAACATTGAGTTTTTTTCCTACTTCGGTACTGTAAACCAAAACTTTGATTTTATTACCATTATCGATGTTTATAGGAACTGAATTAGGAGCACTCATAGGAGTCCACGTTCCACCCCACCAAGGAGCTCCAACAGCTTTAACATATTTTCTAACGGTAGTTGAAGTATTTAATCCTCCAGGGAATGGATTGGCTACTTGCGAAACCGTTACATTTCCAAAAGTACCACCAATATTGTAGTTTTGGATTGGACTTTCATAAGTAATTGGCAATGCAAAAGGTCCAAAAACGGTTACCGGATAAGTTTTAATTGTAGTAGCAGCTCCTCCACTCAAAGCGATTAAAGTAAGTGTGTATACCCCTGGAGCATAAGTATGAGCAGGTGCAGTAAATACTTCTCCTAAAGAACCGGTCATGGCAGTAGCGACTTCGCTTGTTCCTCCATCACCCCATTTTACTTGAAAACCATTGGCAAAATCGGCTGTAGCTGTAAGATTTAAAACCGTACCTGAAAAATTGAGATTCGCTTCAATATTTTCGGGTGCTACATAGGTAACTTGTAATGGGAATGTATTTGTAGATTCATTACCTGCTATATCTTTAGAAAGTATACTTACAGTATAACTTCCTTCTGGATATATATGACTAGTACTGTAACCAGGTGCTACTGTAACCGGAGCACCTGTTCCATGTCCATAGGTTACTCTAAAAGAAGTTACTCCTTCTCCTATGGGTGTAATTTTAACCAAGCCACTGTTATCGGTACTGATATCAAAAATTGAGTTTTGATTACTGGAGGCTGCGGTATCCAAAAAAGACAAATCCTCATCAATTCCATCCGGAACTGTACAACTAAATGCTAAAGTCAACAAAAAGGTTGACAGTACTATTAATTTAAAGTTTTTAAAATTCATCATTGTATTTTTTAAAATTAATTATAATTAGGATTTTGTTGTATCATCGTATTTTCTAATTCTTTATAAGGAATTGGAAATATTTCATTTTTTCCAGCAACAAAACCTCTGCTAGATAATACTGATGCAGCATCTCCCCATCTAACCAAATCAAAGAAACGATGGCCTTCTCCTGCCAATTCTTTTCTTCTCTCAGCTTTAATGGCTGTCATTGATACAGGTACTGGAGATAAACCTACTCTTGCTCTAACTGCATCTAATAATGCTTGAGCTCTTGTTCCAGTCCCACCCAATGCTTCAGCTTCCATCAAATAAGCATCAGCCAAACGAATCACGTAAGTATTTTGACGATAATTCAAAACGGCATCACCAGTTCCGGTAGAAACATCGGCTTGACGAGGTAAAAACTTGTTTAAGAAATAACCGGTATCTTGATATCCAGCAATATAATCTGCTTGTCCTGATGTCTGTAAAGCTTTTAAATCAAATATGGTTGCATTAAATCTAGGATCCCCATTCAATTGGTTGTATAATTCTTGCGTAATAACATTAAAACTCCAACCAGCAGGCAAACTTGGAGCAGCAGATCCCAATTTAACATAGCCACGAGGACCTACCATTACATTGACTGAGTTTCCTTCATCGGAACCAGATCCCCAAACTCCCCAATGAGAACTTCCGGTACTGGCATGTGCAACTTCTAATAGTGATTCTGCATTGAATTTATTATTCACAACCCACAAATCATTGTAATTGGCTAATAAATAATTTCCGTATTGATTCGGAGAACCTGGCGTTCCATTAACTTCAGCTAAAACAGCAGCAGCTTGGGTATTCTTACCATCAAACAAATATACTTTACCCAATAATGCTTGAGCGGCTCCTTTAGTAAATCGTCCTTTTTCTGCATCTGGAACTGTAGCTGGTAAAACAGCTATAGCTGCTACTAAATCTAGCTCGATTTGAGTATAAACATCAGCTGGAGTAGCTTGTAGAACGTTATACATATCGGCAGGAGTTAAAGGTTCTAAAATCAAAGGAACATTTTTGAACATTCTCACCAAATTGAAATAATACAAAGCTCTTAGTGCTTTGGATTCGGCTTCAAAACGCGTTTTCAAAGCATCACTCATATCTACATTTGGTAATTTTTGCATTAAAATATTAGCTCTAAATATACCTTGGTAATGATCATTCCAAAAACTGGCTGGAATAGTGATGGGCGTAATGGTATAGTTTGAAAAACCTTGAATACCTGCTCCATCTGTAGCTCCACCACCACCTGCAAAATGATCATCAGATCCGGCATTCATCATGGTAATCATGTTTTCAAAACCTCCAGAATTTTTGCGGGTTACATCATAAACGGCGATTAACGCAGCAGTAGCTTCTGCTTCATTTCTATAATAGGAATCCTCCAAAGGTTTGCCTTCAGGAGCAACTTCTATAAAATCTTTGCTACATGATGCCATAAAAGCGATCATAAGCAAAGCAACTATCGAATATAATTTTAAATGTCTCATATTAGTTATGTTTTTAGAATTGTAAATTGGCTCCAAACATAAAAGTTCGGGCTTGTGGATAAAAACCTCTGTCAATACCCGATACATCACCTCCAATTTCTGGATCGTACCCGGTATATTTAGTCAAAGTAAACATATTTTCTCCTGTTAAGAAGAAACGAACTTTATCAGCACTGATTTTATTTGAAAGATTAGTTGGTAAAGTATAGCCCAATTGAACCACTTTAAATCTCAAATAATCACCTTTTTGTAAGTAAAAATCAGACATTTTTCCGTAGTTTCCATTGGCATCTACATTGGTTAATCTTGGATAATCATTTGAAGTACCTTCTCCGGTCCAACGACTCATGGCAACAGTTTGGTAATTGGAATTTAAGATGTCCAATCTTCTCAATCCTTGGAAAATTTTATTACCAGCTACACCTTGCGCTGAAACCATCAAATCAAATCCTTTATAATCAAGATTCAAATTTAAACCAAATGTATATTTGGGAAGTGGACTACCTAAATTGACTCTGTCATCTCCGGTAATAGCACCATCTCCATCAACATCAACCCAACGGAAATCACCAGGTTGAGCTCCAGGTTGAATCAATCCTCCCAATGAATTGGTATAATCATTTACTTCAGCCAAATTTTGGAAAATTCCATCGGTTTGATAACCCCAAAAATAGTTATAGGATTCTCCTACTTCAGTTCTAGTAACATCACCCATGGATTGGAAACCTACACCTGAGGTTATAAAATCAATTCCCTCTCCAAGATAAGAAACTTCATTTCTAATACTTGAAACGTTACCACTTACTCCGAAATTAACTTCATTAAATCTCTTTTTATAGGCTATTTCCAATTCAATACCTCTATTAAACATATCGGCTACGTTAGCAGTTGGAGATCCGGTAGCACCCACATAACCTGGAATAGATATGTTTTGTAAAATTCCGACCGTTTCTTTATTAAACCAGTCAAAAGTAACATTGATACTGTTAAAAAATTTAGTTTCAAAACCAATATTGGTTTGACGAGTTTCTTCCCATTGTAAATCAGGATTAGCCGGAGCATTAGGACTTGAACCTGAAGTTATCAATTCATCAATACCTATAGTATAGTTTCTTCCACCACCTATAGTTGATAAATAAGTAAATCTTCCAATTCTATCATTACCGGTAACCCCATAACCACCTCTTACTTTGAATTGATTTACGTAGTCGTTTTCTTTCCAAAAAGACTCTTTTGATACTACCCAACCCAAAGAAAATGAGGGGAATACACCATATTTATTGTTGGAACCAAAGTTGGACGAACCATCTCGACGGATAATACCGGTAAATAAATATTTTTCGTCATAATTGTAGTTAATTCTTGAAAATAATGAACTAACTCTATGTGGTTCGGCAGTATAAGCTCCTCCTGTTTTACTTGCAGCAGGTATGTCAAAATTGAATGAAGCTTCCTGGTAATCATTGGTAGGAATACCTGAATGCGTGATTGATAAACCGGTCGGATTATCGTCTTCATAAGCTCCTTGACCCAATAAAACAGTAAAATCGTGCGCTCCTATTTGTTTGGAATAGGTTATAATGTTTTCAATATTCCAAGCAAATATTTTGTTTTGACTTCTGGAAATATTGTTTACTGCGTTACTTACAGAAGGATTCAAATAAAACATTGGGGTAAATCCTTCATATCCCCAATAAGCTAATTTGGCTCCAATGGTAGATTTGATTTTCAAACCTTCCATAGGTGTGATTTCCATAAATGCATTCCCTACGATGTCATCTCCATAACTGTATTGCCCTAATCTAGTTTGTTGATAAGCCAATGGATTGGTCATTTCCTGACCTACAATAGGAGAAATTCCATAAGGATTTCCATTTTCATCTCTTACAATATAAGTATTAGAATATGATGGACCGTTTATGACAACGGGATCAGTTTCTACTAGAGGTGTAATGGGATCCAAATTGATGGCAGAACTCAAAGGTCCTCCGTATTCACTATTGGTATTTCCCAATCCAACTGATTTTTGGTGAGAATAACCCAAATTTTGACCAATTGAAATATACTTGTTCAATTTGTGATTGGAATTTAAACGAATACTTTTTTTATCGTAATTGGAAATATCAGACATCACAATTCCCTCTTGATTTTGAGATCCAAAAGACAAATAAAAATTAGAGTTTTCAGTTCCGCCGCTCATATTAATCTCGTGATTGTATTTTATAGCATTGTCACTGAAAATAGCTTTTTGCCAATCCGTTCCTTTTCCAAGTATACTCAAATTTGTATAGATAGGGTCTCCACCATCGTTGATAGATTTTTCATTTCTCAAGGCAGCATATTGAGTGGCATTTAAAAGGTCAAGTACTTTTGCCGGAGATGAAATGCCATAACTTCCGGTGTAACCAACCTTAATTCCGCCTTGTTTTCCTTTCTTAGTTGTAACCAAAATAACCCCAGAAGCAGAACGTGCTCCATAAATAGCAAGGGAAGCAGCATCCTTTAAGACTTCGATGGATTCAATATCTGATTGATTTAAGAAACCTATATCATCACTGATAGCTACACCATCAACAACCCAAAGTACATTGTTACCTCCATAACCATTAAAAGAAGTAATACCTCTTACTCTAATGGTGGAAGATGAACCTGGTTGACCCGCATTAGAAGCAATAAATACACCGGTTGTTTTACCTTGAAGTGCTTGTTCAATACGTCCGTTATTTGGGGTTCCTTCCAAATCCTTAGCTGAAACTTTGGAAATTGCACCCGTATTAACACTTTTCTTTTGGCTTCCATAACCCACATTGATCACAACTTCTTCCAAAGTGTTCTGGTCCTCTACTAAAACTATACTCATTTCTCCATTGGTTATAGCAACTTCTTGTGTTGCATAACCCAAATAAGAAACAACTAATGTTTTGGCACTAACCGGAACACTCAAGGAAAAGTTACCATCAAAATCGGTGGTAGTTCCTATTTTAGTGTCTTTGACCACAACAGAGGCTCCGGCTAAAGGAGAACCATCGGATGTGACATTACCCGATACTGTTTTTTGATTCTGAGCCGAAGCCATAATCCCAAAAAACATTGACAATAAGAAAATGAATTTCTTAAAGTTCCTTGATAAAAAATTTAAACTCATAAGCTTTAAATATTTGTTTAATTTAAAATAAAAATTAAGACTTTACATGGTCTTGTTTACAAAGTGTTAAATTATTACATTCCTCAACATATTATAAAAAAGCTACCTATACAAAAAATATACAAAATGGAAAAAAAAAGGAAAATGCGAAAACGTTTGCGTAAATGTGGTTGTTTCTAGTATTTACAATATGGAAATACCATGTTTTGTTTATGAAATTTTTTACTTGTTGTGGTAATGTTGTGGTAAAATCAATAATTAAATTTGGAAAAAGTAAGTAATTGAAATAAAAAAAATCCTTATTTGTAACATTTTGATGTGTTTGAACTTATGAACGACAACGATTGAATACTGCCTATTGTCTCAAAAAAAGGAATGATGAAAATTGAATATCGCAATTCCAAACTGAGTTGGATTATAAACCAATTTTAAGTACCTAAATAGGTTAAGGCTTCCAGCCTTTAAAGGCTGGAAGCCTTAACCTATTTAACAATTCATCGATATTATTAAAACTTCTTAATAACTATTAAGCCATTCTTGGTTACTATTAAACCAAACTAAGTAAGTATTAAACCGTATAAAGAAACTATTAAGCCTAACTAAGTAAATATTAAACCGTATAAA
This sequence comes from Flavobacteriia bacterium, assembly GCA_011391075.1. Lineage (GTDB taxonomy): Bacteria > Bacteroidota > Bacteroidia > Flavobacteriales > Flavobacteriaceae. The sequence continues at coordinate 44,449 of JAABRF010000007.1, forward strand.
GAAACTAATAAGTTTAACTAAGTAAGTATTAAACCGTATAAAGAAAGTACTAAACCTAACTAAGTAAGTATTAAACAGTATAAAGAAAATATTGAACCTAACTAAGTAAGTTTTAAACCGTATAAAGAAACGATTAAACCTTTTCTAGAGAGTGTAAACTCAACTTTGTCTGGATTGATTTAAAATAAAGTGTCTTGAGTATATCCTTTGTCCCGCCCAAGATGCTTGTATGCTCTTTCGGTCACTTGTCGTCCGCGTGGGGTACGCATGATAAATCCTTCCTGAATGAGAAATGGCTCGTAAACTTCTTCTATCGTTTCTGCATTTTCACCAACTGCAGTGGCTAAGGTGGTAATCCCAACAGGACCACCTTTAAATTTATCTATAATAGTGGTCAAAATGCGATTGTCCATTTCATCCAACCCATGTGCATCTACATGTAGTGCTTCCAAGGCGTATTTTGCAATTTTAATATCGATGCTGCCATTGCCTTTGATTTGTGCAAAATCTCTAACTCTTCGCAACAACGCATTGGCAATACGTGGTGTACCACGGCTTCTCCCTGCAATTTCAATAGCCGCTTCCATGGAAATACCTACTTTGAGAATCTTGGCACTGCGTTGTACGATGGTTGTTAATAATTCTGTATCATAATATTCCAATCGACTGCTGATGCCAAAACGGGCACGCATCGGAGCAGTCAACAATCCTGATCGGGTAGTTGCTCCTATCAGAGTAAATGGCTCTAAATCAATCTGAATACTTCGGGCATTGGGTCCGCTTTCAATCAAAATATCTATTCTGAAATCTTCCATAGCAGAATAGAGATATTCTTCAATTACAGGACTTAAACGATGGATTTCATCAATAAAAAGCACATCTCGTTTGTTTAAATTGGTCAACAAACCTGCCAAATCGCCTGGTTTATCCAAAACCGGCCCCGAAGTGATTTTAATTCCTACACCCAATTCATTGGCTAGTATATGTGCCAAAGTGGTTTTTCCCAATCCGGGTGGACCGTGAAACAAAGTGTGATCCAATGCTTCTCCTCGTTGATTGGCTGCAGAAACAAAAATCTGCAAATTATCCAAAACCTTTTCTTGACCTGTAAAATCTTTAAAAGTCAAAGGACGTAATTGTTGTTCAATTACTATTTCTTCAGGATCAAAATCGGTTTTTTCAGGATTGAGATTTTCGTTCATATAAATGCTGTCAAAGTAGGAAACGAAAGTATGAAATATTCAACGGATAAAAAAATAATATAAAATGCATCATTTGGGTGATATTTATTACATTTGAAAAACTAAAAAACACTAACCGCATGGAAGAAACTTTAAATATTATTCTGCTAAAGCCTCGCTTTAAAGTGCCATTGAAACAAGATAAAGATTTTGTTCTCAATACTTTCAAAAATAAATTGAAAGAGCAAGACTACCAATACTGTAGTAAAATGGGCAATGATCACATCTTTATTGATATTCCCATCGACCAACAAAAAATCTGGTCTCCTCAACTGGAATTGGTGGTTGAAAATGCTGAAGAAGGTAGTGTTTTGAAAGGTCTATTTGCTCCCAAACCTTCTATGTGGACTTTCTTTATGTTTTTACATTTTATAACCGCTATCGCCTTCATGATCTTTTTTGCATTGGCTTATGCCAATTTTATTACTGGAAAAGAGACCAATCTTTGGTATTTTTTGATGGGTTTATCTGTACTCATGTGGTTTTTTCTTTACTTTTTGGGTCAAATGGGTAAACTCAAAGCAAAAAAACAAATTGAGGAACTCAAAGCATTTTTGATAAATTCTTTAGATACGCTCGAATTAAAACAATAATCTCAAAATTGAGTATCAAAATTTTAGAATATCACAAATAGACTGTTTTTTACTTGAATTTTTTATTTAGAATACCTCTAAATTAGTACAAAACTGATGTATATCACTTTTTTAATATAGGTATTATTCCTATTTTTGTTTTCACTTATGAAGACTATTTCTAAAGTTACAGCTTACCTTTTGAGCTAAATTCTCTGAAATTAGACTTTTTCACTAAACAAATAACTTTATTATGAGCGGATACTTTTCTTCCTCGGTAGGTAGGAAATTTTTTATGGCATTGACCGGACTTTTTCTCGTTTTGTTTTTATTGGTGCATTTGGTTGCAAATCTCACTTTATTTGGCGGCGCCGATGCCTTCAATGCAGCTTCCCACTTCATGGGAACCAATCCTTTGATTCAGGTCATGCAACCTGTTTTGGCATTGGGTTTTATAGCCCATATAGCCATGGGTATCATTTTGGAACTCAAAAACAATGAAGCCAGACCTATTGGTTATGCCAAAAACAACGCCAATGCCAATTCCAAATGGGCTTCCCGTAACATGATTGTCACCGGATTGATGATTTTAGCTTTCTTGGTATTACACATCATTCATTACTTTGTGCCTTTCAAATTCAACACTGAATTGGTAGAAGCTGCCGGTACCCATTACGATTTTGTCATTGCGAGATTTGACAGTCTTCTTTACACCATTATATATGTCATCGCCTTTATCCTATTGGGTATGCACTTGATGCACGGTTTTCAGTCTTCCTTGACCACAACCGGAATTAGACATGAAAAATATAAAAAATGCATCGTCCAACTTGGCGTTGCTTATAGTATCCTGATTGCAGTTGGATTTTCAGCAATTGCTTTATGGTTTCATTTCGTATAACACTATAAAATAGAAAAGATGAAGTCATAGGTTAATCAGTGGTATTCGAATAAAATGAATCTCACACTTTTTAACTTTTAACTTTTAACTTTTAACTTTAATTATGAGTATATTAGATTCAAAAGTTCCCGTAGGTCCGTTGAAAGACAAATGGACGAATTATAAAGATCATATCAATTTGGTCAATCCTGCCAACAAACGCAACATTGATGTCATCATCATTGGAACCGGACTAGCCGGTGGATCGGCTGCTGCTACCCTAGCCGAATTGGGTTATAATGTCAAAGCATTTGCCTATCAAGATTCTCCTCGTAGAGCGCATTCTATTGCAGCACAAGGTGGAATCAATGCTTCCAAAAACTACATGGGCGATGGCGACTCAGATTACCGCTTGTTTTACGACACAATCAAAGGTGGCGATTTTCGTTCGCGTGAAGCCAATGTCTATCGATTGGCTGAAGTTTCCAAATCTATCATTGACCAATGTGTGGCACAAGGAGTTCCCTTTGCTAGAGATTATGGAGGATTATTAGACACACGTTCTTTTGGGGGTACTTTGGTTTCTCGAACATTCTATGCCAAAGGTCAAACCGGTCAACAATTACTTTTAGGAGCCTATTCAGCCATGAATAGACAAATAGCCAAAGGGAAAATCCAAATGTTCAATCGTCACGAAATGCTTGATGTGGTAATTGTAAATGGCAAAGCAAGAGGAATTATCGCTCGTAATTTGGTTACCGGTGAAATAGAACGACATTCGGCTCATGCTGTGGTAATCGCTTCGGGAGGGTATGGTAATGTGTATTTTCTTTCTACTATGGCAATGGGTTCCAATGCAACAGCAGCTTGGAAAGCTCACAAAAAAGGAGCGTTTTTTGCCAATCCATGTTATACCCAAATTCATCCTACTTGTATTCCACGTGGTGGTGATTATCAATCCAAGCTTACCTTGATGTCGGAATCATTACGAAATGATGGACGAATTTGGGTTCCAGCGAAATTGGAAGATGCCAAAGCGCTGCAAGAAGGAAAATTAGATCCAAATAAAATACCGGAACAAGATAGAGATTACTACTTAGAAAGACGTTACCCATCATATGGTAATTTAGCTCCTAGAGACATTTCTTCTCGTGCAGCTAAAGAACGCTGCGATGCTGGATATGGGGTCAATAAAACCGGTGAAGCTGTGTATTTAGATTTTGCTTCTGCCATTCAACGATATGGAAAATTACAATGCAACATACAAGGGATAACCAATCCAACTTCCGAAAAAATTATTGAATTAGGAGAAAAAGTGATTGAAGAAAAATACGGCAATTTATTTCAAATGTATGAAAAAATCATCGATGCCAATCCTTATAAAACCCCGATGATGATTTATCCCGCAACCCATTATACGATGGGTGGATTGTGGGTTGACTACAATCTGATGACCACAGTTCCTGGTTTGTATGCCATTGGGGAAGCCAATTTTTCTGACCACGGTGCCAATAGATTGGGCGCATCAGCTTTGATGCAAGGTTTGGCTGACGGATATTTTGTCTTGCCTTATACCATTGGGGATTATTTGGCAACTGATATCAAAACCGGGAAAATTCCAACCAATACCCCCGAATTTGACGAAGCTGAAAAAGCCATCAAAGATCGCATCGACTTTTTTATGAATAACAAAGGAACCCATTCGGTGGATTATTTCCATAAAAAATTGGGTAAAGTCATGTGGGATAAAGTAGGAATGGGTCGTACCGAACAAGGATTGAAAGAAGCCATTCAGGAAATAAGAGAAATTCGGGAAGATTTTTGGAAAAATGTAAAAGTTCCCGGAAGTGCCAACGACTTGAATCCGGAATTGGAAAAAGCAGGTCGAGTTGCTGATTTCTTGGAATTAGGCGAATTATTTGCCAAAGATGCCTTGGATAGAAATGAATCTTGTGGAGGACATTTCCGTGAAGAATATCAAACCGAAGAAGGTGAAGCTCAAAGGGTGGATGAGAAATATATGTATGTATCGGCGTGGGAACACAAAGGCGAACCCAAAGATGCCGTTATGCACAAGGAAGATTTGAAATATGAATTTATTGAAGTAAAAGCTAGGAGTTATAAATAGGTAAACAGAAATTAGGCAATAGGCAATAGTATAACAAAATTTAACAAATGTTATGTCAGAAATTAAGTCATATAAAGATTTATTGATTTGGCAAAAAGGAATTCAGTTAGTAAAAGAAGTTTATTTGTTGTGCGAATTGTTGCCAAAAGATGAAATATTTGGACTTCAAAGTCAGTTAAAGAGAGCATCAATTTCTGTTCCTTCCAATATAGCAGAAGGTTATGGAAGAAATTACACTAAAAGTTATAAGCAATTTTTAGCCTTTTCTAGAGGATCTCTGTTAGAACTCGAAACACAAATTATCATCGCATTAGAACTGAAATTTGTAACTACTGAAAAGTGTAAAAAAGTTTTAGACTTAATAAATGAAGAAAATAAGATGTTAAACGCTTTTATTAATTCTATAAAAAGTAAGGATTAAAAATCTAATGGCTAATGGCTAATAACTATTGCCTATTGCCTTAAAAAAAACAACAATCTAATTGGCTAATAACTATTGCCTATTGCCTTAAAACTAATAAACATGAACCTAACACTCAAAATCTGGCGTCAAAAATCAGCCAAAGATAAAGGTCAAATCGTAACCTATAACGTAACAGACATTTCCGATCACATGAGTTTCCTGGAAATGCTGGACGTACTCAATGAAAGTTTGGTAGCCAAAAATGAAGAACCCATCGCTTTTGACCACGATTGTCGGGAAGGCATTTGTGGGACTTGTTCTTTACATATCAATGGAGAAGCTCATGGCCCAGACCGATTGATTACTACTTGTCAATTGCACATGCGAACTTTCAAAGACGGTGATACCATCTTTATTGAACCTTTCCGTAGTAAAGCCTTTCCTATTATCAAAGATTTAATAGTAGATCGCAGTTCATTAGACAGAATCCAACAAGCCGGAGGTTATATTTCAGTCAATACTTCGGGTAATTCTCAGGATGCCAATGCTATTCCTATTTCAAAAGTAAATGCCGATGAATCTATGGATGCTGCTGCATGTATCGGTTGTGGTGCTTGTGTGGCGAGTTGCAAAAACGCTTCAGCAATGTTGTTTGTTTCGGCAAAAGTTTCTCAATATGCACTATTACCACAAGGCAGGATAGAAGCCAAAGAACGCGTGACCAACATGATCAAGCAAATGGATAAAGAAGGATTTGGAAACTGTACCAATACCGGAGCATGCGAAGTGGAATGTCCAAAAGGAATCTCCTTAAATAATATCGCTCGTTTGAATAGAGAGTATTTGATGGCGAGTATCTGATTTTTTCAAAAGTCAGATTCCATCTTTGCATTCATAAGTACCCTAATTTGACAATCTAATTTTGTTTGCAATTGAGTATGGATGATGGAAATCTAAACTATTAAAAAACCTACAGTTCACTCAAACTGTAGGTTTTTCTAATTTAAAACTTATAGGTATAGGAGAACTTTGCTTGAAAAGGTGTTCCGGGAATAAAATGAATTTCTTCAACAGACTCCGACTCATCAAATAGACGAGTTTCGGTCGCAAATTGGGTTTCATTCCATTCTGTATTGAATAGATTTTGAATGCTCACATTAAAATCCGACTTTTTCCATTGATACCCCATATTGAAGTCAACGACATTATATCCTTTTGCTATGATGGAATTGTCTTCATTGGCTGGTCGGTCATCTACCATACGCCATTTAAAACCTCCATAAAACCCAGAAGGATGAATCATATTCAAACCGCTCATTAAAGTCAAATCTGGAGCCAGAGGAATGTAATCAAATCCATCAGGTTCATCAATTGATTTTGCAAAGGTGTAATTCAAATCAGCATCCCAAAACAACCAAGATATCGGTTGGTATCTCAAACTGAAATCAAAACCGTTTCTCCTACTTCTACCACTGGGTTCTACTACACCTTCGTCACCTACATATACAAATTCTTGTTCGAGAAATAGATACCAATAAGCGGTGTTTACAAACAATTTAGGAATGGGTTTCCATATGAATCCCAAATCAAATCCGTATGCCGAAGGTAATATTTCATCTGTCCGATTTTGTATGATGGTACGGGCATCATTGGAGTGAAAACCAATCCCGCTTTTAAAATAACCTTGTAATTGTGGTGAATGATTGTACAGTAAATTGAATTTTGGACTGAATACCCCTTTAGAAACAGATTGCGTTTCATACGGTTCCATCAACTGATCATTGTAATTGAATTTGAAAAAATCATATCGCAAAGCCGGTTGCAAACTCCATTTTCCAATATTAAAATTAGCATTGATATAAGTGAAATAATTGGTTTCAAAAATATCACCCAACATGATATTTTCCAAGGTAATACTTCTGTCATAGGTATGAGATAACTCAATATCAGTGTTGGAATCATTCCTCAATCCCACCCCAATTTGAAATTCTCCATCCCATTTTTCAGTATGAAAGTCGTTTTGAAGCTCACTCGAAAAACCGTAGAGTTTTCTTTGCTCTTTCTGACGTATTTGATCTCCGTAAACAGGATCATTTAAAAAGAAAGTAAAATTGGAATAGAGTTCAAAATCATAGGTGGCATAATACAGATTATTTTGGATTGCCATGTGGTCAGAAATGGTTTTAACATATTCGGCAGCAGCATTTGTTCTACTGGTAAAGCCACCTTCAGTATCGTCAATAGATCCAAAACGGGTGATGAGTCCTTGGTCAACAGCTCTTTGAGGTATCTGTCCTGAAGCATCCCATTTACTGGTCAAATGAGATATCAATACCGATAATTGGTCCGATGAATTGATCAATCCGGTGTATTTGGCCATGATATTGGTGCGATTAAAATTTTGAGGCGTATCAAATGGGCCATCAGTCATGTTGAATTCTGTTGCTAAGTACGCAGCATGGTTTTCCGTATTTAATAAATTAAACATTCCCATAATTCTTTGCGTATTAAATTGGCCTAATTCCAATTTGATTTCCGATTGGTTTAACCTATCCTTAGTGTGAAACGACACATATCCGGAGGTGTTGAAATTGCCTTGATCGGCATAGTAAGGTCCCTTTCCAAAGCTAATGTTTTCAATCGTTTCAGGGATGAGAAAATGTAAGTCTGCATAGCCTTGTCCATGCGCATGCGAAGTCATATTGACTGGCAAACCATCCACAGAGATATTGATATCCGTACCGTGATCAATATCAAATCCCCTTAAAAATATTTGTTCCGCTTTTCCACCTCCGGCATGTTGACCTATTACTAAACCGGGAACAGCTCTCAAAATTTCCTGAGAAGTACTGACCGGATTGACTTGAGTATCAATAAAAGTTAAGGCCTCAATGGCATTGATTTTAGGTCGTATGACCACTTCTTCCAATGAAAAAGGTTTTTCTGTCATTTTTATGGTGAGGAATTTTGAAACTTCTCCAACTTTTATTTCCAATGTTTCAAAACCCATATAACTGACTTGAAGCGTGTCATTGTGTTGTATAGGTTCAATAGAAAACAATCCCAAATCATTGGAATGTGCGTGAATTGATGCATTTTTCTTCAGGATATGCACGCCGCTTAAGGGATTATCAAATTCATCGGTAATTTTACCATTTAATTTTTGAGCATGTAGGTAAAATCCTGATGTAAAAAAACAAAAGAATACGATGAAGTAGCGTTTCATGGTGGTACTATTTTTAAATAAAGTGTTACGATATGGGTAAAAAAATACGGAAACGTGTTATCTTTCCGTATTTATGTGTTACAAATGTACAATATTATTTAAGGTTCTACAATTATTTTGAAAAATTCTGATCCAATAGAATCAGAAATTTTACAAATATATATACCTGTAGAAATATTATTAAATGGAATTACAGTAGTAGTTTCCGTTGGGTTTAAAAAACTTTTGTAGATAACTTTTCCATCGGTTTGCAAGATTTCCAACATAGATTCGTTAGTGAGTTGTTGTGTATTTTTGATAATAAGCTGCTGGTTGCGAATAGGATTGGGGTAAATTTGGAATCGAGATTGAACAGTTTCTTCAATACCAATAACCACAGGATTGGGCAAGTTATCATCCATCCAATGCAACCTCTGAATAATCCAGCTTTTCATACTGGCAACCTCTTCTGCATGTGTAGTAGCGTAAGGATAAGGATTGGGCCAAATATAACGTCCCAAAGTAGTCCACTTTTGGAAATTTCTTGCTTGTGCTTGCTGCACTTCGGCACTCATTTGGTCAATTAACGCAATCATAGAGGCATCTGAAAATATATTTTGACGGTAAAACACCCATTTCTCATGCAAATCATGTGCGTATAAATCATCCTGAAAAAGCCTACTCCACCAATATGGCGGTTGGTAATAATCATAATCACAAGGAAATTCATATGCCCAGCCAGTGTAAAGATATCCATCACAATAATCGGCATTGTGAAAAGCTAAATCAAAGTCCCAAACGGGTCCCATGACGATTTCCCCGTTTTTATCTTTGTGTAAATACGTACTGATCCTATATCCATCGACATTTTTACCAATTTCATTGATTAAGAAATAATCCATAAAAGAGGCTTCATCCATATACGGACGATAACCTAGTGTTGGATCAGTAAACTGACTGGAATTTAAGGCATTCTCAAAATTACCTACAACATAACTTTCAATATAATTCTTCTGTTCAACAACAATGTCTATAGCATCCGGATATACATATAAATATTTTGTAACCTGCCCATTGGGGTGATTAACGGGTTGATAAGGTGAAATAAATCCGGGTTCTCCTCCCGGATCTTCCTTGTCTATTTTGAGAATGTATCCGCCTGTCAAATTATCTCCGGAAATCTCCGTAGGCTCCAATTTGGCAATGTCAACGCGCTCATTGTCTCGTTTGATTTTTTCTCCAAAGTGATACACACCTCGATATTGATTATTGATAAAAACTTCGCAAAATTGTGTTCGAGAGGCATATCTACCAGTCCTTCTAGCCATTTCATAGGCCATTGCATTTCTAAATAACGTCTTGTCATTGTAATTGGCTATCAACACCCAATCTTCTTCTGCCGGCATTCCAAAAATGGAAACATTAATATCTGTTCCAAAACCGTCCTGAGTAGTCAATCCATAACTTTTTTTCACAACGCCTTGCGAACTGTTTCCTCTTGTTTCGATTCCAATATGACTCGTAAATGTAGGGGTGTCGGTCAATGCATTTAAACCACTGGGGTTGTCTATAATACTCATAAATGCATATATCTTCGGTTCATCAGGAATGAGCAAACCATAAGTGTTTATACTCACAATTGGTAAATCGGAAGTAGTAAAATTAACAGGGATAGACGGTGTATTACTAAATTTGATACTCCAATTATTTAAGGTACCTGATGTTCCGTTCTTATTTATAATTTTTAATTTCCAATAGCCATTGGCATTTTGACCATTATTGACCACTCCAATATTTTCATCAGGTCGAAATGTACCAGTATAACTACCCGAACCTTCATTCATAAAATAAATACCATTATCGTTGAAATAGGTGTTGATAAATTGAGATCCCCAACTCATTTGATTGGTCAAAATGACTTCCGTATTGTTGGGAGCAATCAAAATCAGAATTAAATTATGTGTGTCCGATGAAGTAAGTGATACTTTAACCGATTCCAAACCAAAAGTTTGTGAAATATTTTCAGGATTCAATCCACTGACTGAAATATTGAAATAACTGGTATTATTGGCTGTAATAGTTCCTGAGCTTCCGTTATAAGTTTGACTCCAGAGGACTATAGTCATTCCCATTGTAAAAACAAGAGAGAGAAATCGTTGCATAATAAAGTAATTAAATTTGAGCGTGTGAAATTACAAAAGATTAAATAAAAATACTTGTGTATTTATCAGGTTCATCCGTTTTTTTGTTCCAAAATTTGATTGGCTCTTTCCAAAGCCAAATCCACATTTAGAGCACAGTTTTCTTCACCTACTAAATCGATAATTCCCGCCTTTTCTAAATCGTGTTTGACGTTGACATTCATACCCGACAATACCACTTTCACCCCATTATGGGTGAGTTTTTTGACCATTTCACGCAATCTTTGGACTCCTGTACTATCAACAAATGAAAGATGTCGCATACGTAAAATCAAAACTTTGGGGTAATGGTTGAGCTGATTTAAAGTTTCCTCAAACAATTGGGAAGCTCCAAAAAACAAAGGTCCTTCTATTTGATAAATACTCACATCCTTCGGAATTGATTTGACTTCTTGTTCAAAAAGTATTTCGCTTTGAGGCGTTTTAACGATACCCGTTCCATCATCTTGTCGCACTTGTACCGAATCACTGATGCGTTTCATCAACACAAAACTAGATAGTACAATTCCTACTTCGATAGCAATTACTAAATCAAAAACCACCGTTAAGAAAAAGGTGACCAATAAAACCGTAATATCACCCTTTTTTCCCGTTCTGATCAAGGATGAAAATTGACGCCATTCGCTCATATGGTAAGAAACTACAATCAAGATTCCGGCTAAAGTAGCCATAGGTATCAACTTGGCATAAGGGGCAAAAACCAACATGATGAGTAATAATACGATGACATGCACAATACCAGCAATGGGAGTACGACCTCCGTTTTTAACATTGGTTGCTGTTCTGGCAATGGCACCTGTGGCAGGAATACCTGCAAATAGTGCAGAAACAATATTGGCACTTCCTTGTGCTATCAATTCCGCATTGGGTCGATGCTTACTGCCTATCATACCATCGGCTACTACGGCAGACAATAAGGATTCAATAGCTCCCAATAAAGCAATGGCAAATGCAGGCTGAATCAAGGCTTGAATAGTTGCAAAATTGACGTGAGGAATACTGGGTATTGAAAAAGTATTGGGTATTTCTCCAAATTTACTCTCAATGGTTTCTACAGGAAGGTTGAAATATTTTACAATTACAACTGATAAAACAATAGCAATAATGGAACCCGGAACTTTGGTAGTTATCCGATGAAAATTAAATGATATCAATACGGTTCCCAATGCCAATGCTGCTGCAATCCAATTAATTCCTCTAAAATTGTGAAAATAAACTTGCCATTTGGAAATAAAATCGGCTGGTAATTTATCTATTTCCAATCCGAAAAAATCCTTAATTTGGGAGGAAAATATAATCAAGGCAATTCCCGAAGTAAAGCCTACTATCAAAGGATATGGAATATATTTAAGCAAATTTCCCATTTTGACCAATCCCATTCCGATGATAATAAATCCGGCCATAAAGGTCGCTATGATCAATCCATCTACGCCATGTTCTTGCACTATGGCATACACTATCACAATAAATGCTCCGGTAGGACCACCTATCTGTACGCGACTTCCTCCAAAAGCTGAAATAATAAACCCTGCTACAATGGCGGTAACCAAACCCTTTTCTGGAGATACACCCGACGCAATTGCAAAGGCAATAGCCAAAGGCAAAGCCACAATCCCCACAATAATTCCCGACATGATATCCTTGGATATTTGTTTGCGGGTAATGAGTCCGTTTTTAAATAAAGTATAAAGCTTGGGATATAAGTAACTGTACATCGTAAAAGTTTATAAAAGACGATTCAGCAAAAGTATGGATTTTAAAAACCTTTTTTTAATTTAAATTGTGTTATTCCAAAAACAACTCAATTCTCAAAATAAGTAAAAACTCGTTTCTCAACACTAGTCATGTCTCCTTTGATATAATTCGTCTTTTCTATCCAATTTTCTTGAGCATCATACGTATATTCATATTGTTCAAAATAGGTCATTTCGCCGGTTGCATCCAATTTAAAAAGTGAAATTTTATCACCTTGCTCATTGTATTCATATAAAATCGCACTGAATTTTTCATTCCTGGTGTTGAATTCTTCCTTTCCAATCATCCATCCTTCATCTGAATACGTGTACTTTTCATGGGTTATTCCGGTTTGGCTTTCTTTTGAAATCTCAATTATTTGGTTTTGCTCATTGTAGACATAACGATCCAAAGTCGTATAGCCGATCTCGGGAAACAGTTGTTCTTTACTCAACAACCGACCTTGATCATCATAAACATAGGTGACTTGACTTGTTACATCAAATTTATAATCCAATTTTTGTTCAATCCACAACTGATCAAGCCTATTGTACTCATAAGTTAGGGTTTTTTGAATGCTGTTGTTTACTTTTAAAGTTTCAATTTTTTGAATGTTCCCATTGGGTAAATAAGTATAGAGTTCATTGGTATCCATCAAATTGTCATCACCCATGTATTGAACAGATATAGGCTTACCATTGTTTTGATAGGTTTTGATTGTATAATAATTTGCCTTTTCTGCCAACTCATTTTCAGTTATCTGAAAGGTCTTTTGCTCCACTGTTTTAACCTTGCCGCGATAGGTGTCATTTTGCATTTCTTGTTGAGACCAAAGATATGTGCTGAAGAAAAATAAAAAAAGTAGGGGCTTGTTCATTACGAATCTTTTAATGATTATACAAACCAACACAAAAATTAGAAAGTACACAAGAAAACCTTGTTAAAATTAGTTGTAGTATTCTTCCAAACTTTACTACCTTTACAATTCAAAAAAAGTAAATCCATCCACTTTGCATTCAATCGTTAACAAACAGGTAACATTGTGTTTACTATTTTTTAATATTCTTGCAAATTAAATTACGACATCTATTTAACTGTATTCTATTACAAGTTTTATACTAAATAACCTATTACAACTCTTATAAAATGAAGCTCAACAACATTCTGCAGTTTCTTGTCCCTAAAGACAATGTTTTTTTTCCCCTTTTTGAACAATCCTCATTACATCTTATTGATTTAGCACAAACCCTTCATGATTTAGTAGTCGCTCCCAAAGCTGAAAGAGATGAATTATTTAAAAAAATTGAAGAATTGGAAGTTAAAATTGAAGATATTACCCACAATACTCGCTTGGAATTGAGTAAAAACTTCATTACTCCTTTTGATCGGGAGGATATTTATATCTTAATTAAGTCCATGGAAAATGTTTCCGATTATATGCACGGAGCTGCCGGTTTGATGCGTATCTATCACGTGGAAAAAATCACCAAATCCATCCGAAAACTCTCAGAGTTGAATGTGGACGCTGTTCTTAATATTGGTATTGCTATCAAACAATTAAAAACCATGAAAAATCATGCTGCCATAGCTGAAGCATGTAAAAAAATTAACAAATTGGAACGCAAATCGGATGATATTTACAACAAATCTATTGAAGATATCTTTGAAAATGAAACTGATGTGAAAAATATCATCAAATACAAAGATGTACTTTCTTCACTTGAAACGGCTACCGATATGTGTAAAAGAGTGGCCAATATACTCGAACAAATTTCGGTTAAACATTCTTAAGAAATTTATTGAAATAGAATGACTTTACTCATCATCATTATTGTATTGGCGCTCGCTTTTGATTTTATCAATGGTTTTCATGATGCAGCCAACTCCATTGCAACGATTGTAGCAACCAAAGTTCTCACTCCTTTCCAAGCAGTTTTGTGGGCAGCAATGTTCAACTTTGCCGCTTATTTCATTTCCAAATATTGGATTGGAGAATTTAAAATTGGGAATACTATTGCCAAATCAGTTGATGCCAATTTCATAACATTAGAAGTTATTCTCGCCGGTTTAATTGCCGCAATATTTTGGAATTTACTGACTTGGAGATTGGGAATTCCTTCTTCTTCCTCTCATACTTTGTTGGGTGGATTTATGGGTGCCGCTCTGGCTCATGCCGGTGTTTTGTCTGCTGTAATTGATGGTAAAGAAGTAGATGTAATAAACTATGCTAAAGTAATTCCAACGTTTCTTTTCATTTTTATGGCTCCATTACTAGGTATGATTATGGCCTATTTTATTACAATTCTCATCTTGCATGGATTTAAAAGGGTCAATCCGACTTTAGCAGATAAGTGGTTTAAAAAACTCCAGTTAGTATCCTCAGCCTTATTCAGTTTGGGACATGGTGGTAATGATGCTCAAAAAGTAATGGGAATCATAGGAGCAGCTGTTATTACTTATCACGTAGGAATAAATGATATCGCTTATACAGGATTGGAAAGCGGAGATCGTTTTGGCTATTTCGTAGATCATTATGGTTGGGTTCCACTAACTTCTTTTGTATTCATTGCTTTAGGGACATTGAGTGGCGGTTGGAAAATCGTCAAAACTATGGGAACTAAAATCACCAAAGTAACTCCTTTGGAAGGGGTAGCTGCAGAAACAGCAGGAGCTGTTACTTTGTATTTAACAGAACACCTCGGCATACCGGTTTCTACAACACATACTATTACAGGATCAATCATTGGAGTAGGCATAACCAAAAGAGTTTCTGCCGTTCGCTGGGGTGTTACCATCAACTTGCTTTGGGCTTGGATTCTTACAATTCCCGTTTCAGCTATAATCGCAGCGCTTATGTACGGAATAATCAGCTTGTTTTAATAGAAAAGAAATTATTTAGGGTCTGCTGATAAAGTTAAAATAGGAATTGCAATAAATTGAAGTACAATCTTTGATTAAAGTCCCTTAAAATATTTTGGTTTTAAATAATATCATCAATTGTTACCCTAAATGTAGCAGTCCCGTAGGGACTAAATATCTGTAGCGAATAATGCTTGACAAGATTATCGCCGACGGTTGCAGCTTCGCTGCAACCGTCGGCGTGTTT
>JAABRF010000080.1 GCA_011391075.1 Flavobacteriia bacterium
AATGTATTTGTACTAAATTCAATATTTGGAATTCTTTAGTATATTTGTCCTGATAGATACATTTGTATTTCTAATCTATGTCTTTATCAAGCCCGAAATCGTAAGCTCACATTCTATCAAACAAAAAAGAACACTAACATAAAAAATTAAAATATGACAACAACCGAAAATGTCCCGAAAGCTTTTGGGAGCGAATTCCACTCACCTCGCTGCGAAGCGGGTCTGACCATTAAAAAACAACTGCGTAAGCAAATCAGTGAACTCCGCTGAAAAATAAACACAAAGTGAACTAAACAATTATAAACACATGGAATGTATTTATATTAATAAAAGATTTGGAATAATTTTTTTACATTTGTTCCGAAAAAATCTTTAGCAAATATATCCCCTACTTAATTCAATCCATTAACCGTTGGCATAACATTTAGCTCAATATTCTAGTATAATAAATAACATTTTTTTATTGATGAAAACAATTATACTTTTTATTTCTTTAATTTTTTTATGTGTAGAAAGTATTTCTCAGACATTATTTTCTGAAGATTTTAATTCTATGACAGTTGGAAATACCACTAGTGGTCAAAATGGATGGTCAAACCAAGAGCCGGCAGGTGGTGGAGCTTGTACAGGTGGAGGTTGTGTGAATTCAAAAATAAGTAATACTTCCTTATCATATCCTAATTATAATACAACAACTAATTCTCATACGCTTACACCTAATACTGATGCTCCAGGTGTCATGTTTACAAACCCATCTTTAGGTTCAACTAGGGGTACTTATTATGCGTCTTTTCTATTGAGAATTAGTAGTATAACTGGAACTCCAAGTGATTTCTTAAGATTATGTAGTGCGGGTAGATTTAATACAATTTTTAGAGTATTTGCTGAAAATTCAGGTGCAGGATTTAAAATTAAAGTCGGCAAAAATTCTGGCACATATGTATCAGGAGGTCCTGATTTAGCTTTTAATACAACTCATTTAATTGTCATTAAATATGAACAAAATGACGCTACTTTAACAGATGATGCAATAAGTGTATTTATTAATCCTGATATGTCTAGTTCTGAACCTGCTGCATCTTTTTCATTTAGCTCAACAGGAAACGATTACAATTCAATTTTAGATTTTGATAGAATGATGATTCGTCAAAATTTTTCTTCAGGTATTCCCGCTGGTTTTATAGGTGCCATTAAAATCACTCTTACTTGGAATAATCTTATTTCATTAGGAATTAGTGATATTGAATCAGTTAATAATCTAAAATTATCACCAAATCCTTCAGACAATTTCATAACAGTCCAAAACATAGAAAATTTAACCGAAAATTTTAAATATACAATTTTTGATTTAATAGGGAGAAATGTAAAAACTGGAAATTCAAAATACGATGAACAGATTAATATTGTAAATTTATCCAATGGAAATTATATCATCCAAATTGAAACTGAAAACGGAGAAATATTTACAGAAAAACTGATTAAAAGTTAAATATTTTATATATCAGGTATTTAAGAAATATTGAATACCACACATTAAAAAAGATAATATGCGTACCATAATTTTACTTTTTTTTGTATTTTATAACATCACGTTATTATCTCAAACCCAGATTTTACAGGACAATTTTGAAGGAAATAGCAGTATTTCTTCCTGGTATGGTGATGATTGCTTGATAAATACAAATTTCATCAATCCCTTTCCCACAGGAATTAATACGTCAGCAAATGTGTTAAAATATACTGATATCGGCGGACAATACGCTAACATTGGTTTTAATACAGGATTTAGTTTGAATTTATTGACAAGCAGTGTGTTTTCTTTGAAAATTTATGTGCCTTCAAGTGGAATTACCGGAAACCAAAACAATCAAATTTCATTAAAACTTCAAAATGGTTCTTTAGCTCAACCATGGTCAACTCAATGTGAAATTATTAAGCCAATAATACTGAATCAATGGCAAACGATAACTTTCAATTTTGCTACCGACGCTTATATAAACTTAAATCCCAATTCCGTAAATCCATTAAACAGATGGGATTTTAGTCGGGTTTTAATTCAAATCAATGGAGAAAACAACAACTCAAATGTACTGGCTTATATCGATGATTTTTATTACTCCGGAGCGGTTTCTACTTGTAACAATTTAGTTTGGAATGACGAATTTGATGGAAATGGAGTTGTGAATAGTTTAAATTGGTTTCATCAAACTCAACTACCAAATGGAATTAGTTGGTATAATGGCGAATTACAACACTATACAAACAGTCCAACTAATTCATTTCTTTCCAATGGATTTCTGAATATTGTAGCAAAAAAAGAAGTATTTACAAATCAAGGACAAACAAAGCAATTTACCTCTGCCCGATTAAATTCGAAATTTGCTTTTAAATATGGACGAGTTGAAGTTCGTGCTAAATTACCATCAGGAGCCGGAACATGGCCAGCAATATGGATGCTTGGAAAAAATATTATTGAACCAGGCGGTTATTGGTCAGAAATATATGGTACTAAAAATTGGCCTGCATGTGGAGAAATAGATATTATGGAACATTGGGGAAGCAATCAAAATGTAATATCTAGTGCAGTGCATCATCCAATAAATGGAAATCTATCCATTGGAGAATACATTTCAAATTCACAAACTAAACCTGGTGTGTCCAATGAATTTAATATTTATGCTGTTGAATGGAATGAACAAAGTATAACATTTAGTGTCAATGGTATCAATCATTTAAGCTATAATCCTCCAATAAAAAACCAATACACATGGCCGTTTGATGCTGAACAATACATGCTTTTAAATATTGCCATTGAACCTAGTGTTACTCAAAGTTTTGTTCAATCAACTATGGAAATTGATTATGTAAGAGTATATCAATCAAATGTATTGAGCAACATTTCCATTACAAACTCCCCAAAAATTAAATTGTTTCCAAATCCTGTTTACGACAAATTAACCATTACAAGCCCAGAAAACACAAACCCAAAAGTTGAAATATACTCATTACTAGGTCAAAAACTATTTTCTAGTATCTTGAAAGATGAAAATACAAATATTGATGTTTCAAATTTTCAAAATGGGATCTATTTAGTTTTACTAATTTCTGAAACAGGAATTGATACTTATAAAATCATAAAAAAATAAAAATTAGAATTTTGAATGATTCAATACACAATGAATATAAAGTTGGTGATTTGATTTATGATGCAAACATTTATGATGGATTAAATACTTCTCTATCAGATTTGCAATTTTACAGAAAATGGATGCCGACAGAAAAAAATGCTCAAATACTTGAACTTTGTTGTGGTTCTGGACGTCTTACTATTCCATTAGCAAAAGAAGGATTAAATATATGCGGAGTTGACAACTCTATATCAATGTTGGAACAAGCGAAAATAAAGGCTAAAAATGCATTATTAGAAATCGAATTTATTGAAGCAGATGTTAGAACTTTAGATTTACCCCGTAAATATGACTTAATTTTTATTCCTTTTAACTCTATTCATCATTTATATAAAAATCAGGATTTATTTGACACATTAAAAGTAGTCAATAAACAACTAACAGATGATGGTTTTTTTATTTTCGATTGTTATAACCCAAACATGCATTATATAATTGAAGCTGAAAAAGGAAAGAATAAAATTGCTGAATATAAAACTACTGATGACAGAAAAGTAATAATTGAACAAACCATGAAATATGAAAACAAATCTCAAATTAATCGAATTGAGTGGCATTATTTTATAAATGACGTATTCCATTCGGTACAAAATTTAGATATGAGAATGTTTTTCCCACAAGAATTAGACACTTATTTGAAATGGTCGGGATTTACAATTATTGATAAATTTGGAAATTTTGACGAAGAAAAATTTGAAGATCATTCTCAAAAACAAATATTTGTTTGTAAAAAAATGCTTGCAGGTAATTGAAAAACATTTGGCGAAATAAAAAATATAAAAAACAGATAATTTAAAATAATTCATAACATGATGGATATAAAACACAAAAGACTAGGAAAACATGGTGTACTGGTTAGTAATATTTGTCTGGGAACCATGAACTTCGGTTGGCATACAAGCGAAGAAGAAAGCTTCAAAATCATGGATCGAGCTTTAGAATTAGGTATCAATTTTTTTGATACAGCTGATGTTTATGGATGGAGTATAGAGCATGGATTAACAGAAGAAATCATTGGAAGATGGCTTGCACAAGGCGGAGGTCGTCGAGATGCCATCGTTCTTGCCACAAAAGTGTATAATCCAGTAAATAGGAAGGCTAATTTGGCAGAAGTGAATAGCGATGGTCGAAGCCTGAGTGCTTATAAGATTATAAAACATTGTGAAGGTAGCTTAAAACGATTGCAGACAGACAGGATTGACTTATACCAAATACATCATATTGACCGTGAATGTCCATGGGATGAAACATGGTATAGTTTTGATTCATTAATGAAACAAGGGAAAGTGGTGTATGCTGGCTCAAGTAATTTTGCAGGATGGGATATTGCCACTGCATGCCAGGAAGCCTCTCGGCGCGGTATGATGGGTTTGGTAAGTGAGCAAAGTATTTATAATCTTGATAACAGAATGGTTGAACTAGAAGTGATTCCCGCATGTAAACATTATGGATTAGGTTTAATTCCATGGAGTCCTCTTGCTGGTGGACTTTTAGGTGGCGTACTAAAGAAACCTATAGTTGGAAGGCGCACTGATAAGGAATACCAAAAACAGCTAGAGGCAAAACGCAATCAACTTGAGCAGTATGAAAACCTTTGTAAAAAAATAGGTAATCCACCTGGAGAAGTTGCATTAGCTTGGCTACTTCACAATCCTATTGTAACAGCTCCAATTGTTGGCCCAAGGACAGTTGAACAGTTAGAAAGTGCAGTTAGAGCAGCAAGTATTCAACTGGATGAAGAAGTACTCAAAAAACTAGATGAGATATTTCCTGGTCCAGGTGGTGAAGCTCCTGTCCCCTATGCTTGGTAATACCCTAAACGAAAATTTATACCATTAATCTAAATTATTTACATCATGTATCTTCGATCCATTTTACTTTTTACTTTATTATTATTATTTTCATGTAATCAAAAAAATGAAACCAAATCTGCTAAAAGTACTGAAATTGAAATCTTAACAGATGAGTTAAACATTGAGATTTATGATTCAATTGCACTTAATATAGTTGACCCAGATGCCAATTTTGAAATTTTGGCTAAAGGATTCTTATGGAGTGAGGGACCTGTATGGATTGAAGAATTAAATGCGTTACTTTTTTCTGATGTCCCTGCAAATAAAATATACAAATGGACTGAAAAGGATAGCATAAGTATTTACCTTGAATCATCCGGTCACTCAGGAAAAGAAAATAATGGTTCAAATGGATTAATTCTTGACAATGAAAATAAATTATTACTTTGCCAACATGGCGACAGGCGTATTGCTAAGATGGATGCTGACTTAAATAAACCACTAGCGCAATTTATAAGCATTGCAGAAACATATGGTGGAAAGAAATTCAACAGTCCCAACGATCTCGATATGGACATGACAGGCAATATTTATTTTACAGATCCTCCTTATGGTCAACCGGAAAATAAAACAGGGGAAATTGGCATTAACGGTGTCTTTAGAGTTAATCCTAAAAAAGAAGTTACTTTACTGATTGACAGTTTGACCATGCCTAATGGAATTGCATTATCTCTGAATCAAAAAACCGTATATATCAATCAATCTGATCCAAATAATCCAGTTTTATACAGTTATGATATCGCCGCAGATGGATCACTTAAAAATGGAAAAGTATTATTTGATTTTTTAGCCCTAAGTAAAAATGCTAAGGGTTTACCCGACGGATTGAAAATTCACAAAAGCGGAAACATTTTTGCAACAGGACCTGGTGGTGTTCATGTTATAAGTCCGCAAGGAAAACATCTGGCTTCCTTTAAAACCGGAAAATCAACTGCCAATTGTACTTTTGATAAGGACCAGAAATACTTATATATGACAACAACAGATATGTTGATCAGAGTGAGATTAAAATAAATTGCAATATGCATTATAATAGATATATCAGAGACTCTATAAGAGTTTCTGAAATTGGACTTGGGACCTGGCAGTTGGGAAATAATTCAGGATGGCAAAGCATTTCAGAAAAGGATGCTTTGAAACTAGTTTCAAAATCAATAGCATATGGAATCAATTTTTTTGACACTTCTCCGAATTATGGATACGGTACCGTTGAAGAAAGGCTTGGAAAAGCACTGAAAGGTGTTGATAGAAGTAAAATCGTAATCAATACAAAATTTGGTCATACGCATGCTAATAAATCAAATTATAATTCAAATTATATAAGGGAATCATTAGAGGGTAGCCTTAAAAGATTACAAACAGATTACGTTGATTCATATATATTTCACAATCCACCTATTGCTTATCTTGATGGTAATAAAAACGACCATTATGAAATACTCGAAAGATTAATAGAAGAAGGAAAAATAAAAGCATATGGTGCTTCTTTGGACTCATTCGATGAGATTAAGTTGTTTATGGATACCACAAATGCTCAAGTGATTGAAGTATTCTTCAACATCTTGCATCAAGATACTTCAAGAGCATTTGACATGGCAAAAGAAAAGGAAGTTAGCATAATTGCAAAAATTCCTCTCGATTCAGGATGGTTAACAGGGAAGTATAATCATGAAAGCACCTTTGATGGCATCAGAAGTCGCTGGTCCAGACAGGATATTCAAACCAGAGCTAATCTTGTAAAAAAAGTGAAGGACATTCTCGAATCTGAAAACAATCTAGCACAAAAAGCCATTTCGTTTTGTCTAGCCTATGATGCCATCTCAACAGTGATACCTGGAAGTGTAAATGTAGAAAATTTAAGAGGTAATATTGAAAGTGCTGACAATCCCATGTCATTGGAACTTGTTAAAAAGTTAGAAAATTTTTATCATGATGAAGTTAAGGACTTAAATTTACCATGGTAAAACAAGTGAAAAAAATAAATTATACAAAATGAATTTAAAAGAAGTGTTGAATTATCGCCGTTCTGTGCGGATGTATGACCAAGAAAAAAAAATAGATGCGGAAAAGGTAAAACATTGTTTGGAGTTGGCTACATTAGCTCCCAATAGCTCCAATATGCAATTATGGGAATTTTACCACATTACGCAACCCGAGCTTATGGCATCGCTTTCAAAAGCATGCTTGGATCAGACGGCTACTTCTACCGCTTCGCAAATTGTTGTATTTGTCACACGTCAAGATTT
>JAABRF010000081.1 GCA_011391075.1 Flavobacteriia bacterium
TGTAAATCGCCTTTACGTTGGGTAACCAAATTGATGGCTTTACTAGCAAATTCTTCTTGAACATTGATTGACAATGTTTCATAAGGCTCATGTTTTTGACCATCAATTTCTTTAAATAACACTTGAGGTCTTCCTACTTGCAATTCATAACCTTCTCTTCGCATGGTTTCAATCAAAACAGACAAGTGTAAAATGCCGCGACCAAATACATTAAACTTTTCTTCCGAATCAGTTTCTTCGACTCTCAAAGCCAGATTTTTTTCAATTTCTTTGAAAAGTCTAGTTCTCAAGTGTCTGGAAGTAACAAACTTTCCTTCTTTTCCAAAGAAAGGAGAATTGTTGATAGTAAACAACATACTCATAGTAGGTTCATCTACATTGATTCGCTTCAATGCTTCAGGATTTTCCAAATCAGCTATGGTATCCCCAATTTCAAAATCTTCAATACCCACAATGGCACAAATATCACCACAACTCACCGATTCTGCTCGGTCTTTACCCAAACCTTCAAAAGTGTGTAATTCTTTGATGCGTATTCTTTTGGTTGTATTGTCTTTTTTACAAATCATGTAATCTTTTCCCTCTTCCAAAGTGCCTCTGTAAACTCTTCCGATTGCAATTCGGCCCGTGTAAGCTGAAAAGTCAAGTGAAGTGATTTGCATTTGTGGTGTACCTTCCAAATAGGTTGGCGCTGGTATCTTTTCGATAATCATATCCAACAACGGAATGATATTATCTGTCTTGTTTTTCCAATCCAAACTCATCCAGCCTTGTTTAGCTGAACCGTAAACGGTATCAAAATGCAATTGTTCTTCGGTTGCATCCAATGCAAACATCAAGTCGAATACTTTTTCATGAACGATATCAGGAGAACAATTTTCTTTATCTACTTTGTTGATTACCAAAATAGGCATGAGTCCCAATTCTAAAGCTTTACTCAATACAAAACGGGTTTGAGGCATTGGGCCTTCAAATGCATCAACTAATAAAAGGACACCATCAGCCATTTTTAAAACGCGTTCAACTTCTCCTCCAAAGTCAGCGTGACCAGGCGTGTCAATGACGTTTATTTTAACTCCTTTGTAATTGATGGAAACGTTTTTGGAAAGAATGGTAATACCTCTTTCTCGTTCTAAGTCGTTGTTGTCTAATAATAAATCGGTACGTTCTTTTCTTTCGTCTAAAATTTTGGCCTGATCGATGATTTTATCAACCAAAGTAGTTTTTCCGTGGTCAACGTGGGCGATGATGGCGATGTTTCTAATGGATTGCATATAATTGAAATAGATTTAAAAAAAACCCGAATTAAATTTTATAAATATCTGAAAATTAAAAAATTATAATTAAAAGATTTGACAACAGAAAATAAAAAAATAAACGAATTTAAGTGTTTTTAGGAAGCGGCAAAGCTAATACTTTTATCCGATTAAAAAAGGAGGATTGGACAATGTTTTGAATAATACTACTTTATTTCAAAGTCAAGTGCTTTTTTTAACTCCGGGCTCATTTTTTTTGAAGTTTGTAATATTTGTAAACTATCTTTTTGAGATGTATGATATAGATCGTTTAAAATTAAAACTGAAAGAGGATTGTTTAGATGTTGATTGATGTATTGTAAAAGATATTGTCTATTGAGGTTTTCAATACTATCAATTTTGGAATTGATTTGAGTCAAAGTTTGATAGTCATTAAGGATTCTGGCTTTTTGCAATAGTGGAAAAAGATAATCAACATCTCCGTATATTTCAACCGATTTTTGTTTTAAAGTATTCCATTCCTTATTGATTGGAGAATTATGAATGGTACTAGCATTTAAATCTTGGGCATTAAGTTGGATTTCAATTTTTTCACCCGATAAGATAAAAGGGAAACTATTGCCTTGCTGATAAAACTGAATGTATGCTTTTTTGGGAAAATGAATTGGGCCTTTCAGATGAAAGATTTGATCTTTGATTTGAGAAGAATCGATTAAAATGATTTCATCGGCAGCTATGTAACTCAAATAGACTTTTTCAAACCCTTGATTATGGGTTATTGTACCTTTAATTTCAAATTGAGAATCCATTTGATTTGAATTCTTATCAGATTGACAATGATATAGGGTAAATAAAACGACTACATATATTATTTTGGTGTACATTGTAGGTTTTATTTCTAATATTTATTTGAGATAATTTAATCTAGAATTTCAGTATCCTGTTTAGGCGTTTGGTCTTCTTTATTTTTGGAAAATCTATTGAAAAATGAGATAATTCTATCAATCCAGAAATTGAGATTGAGTTTACCTCTGTCCAATGTAGCGCTTATTACCAAATAGATGCCAATAGGAATAAATATTAAAGTGGATAACCATCCACCCCAAAAATGATTGATGGTACTTTCTTCAGCCATATTACCGGCAAAGGAAGATAAAAAGTGATAAACCAAATAGATGATAATGGCCATGACCATAGGTAATCCGAATCCACCTTTCCGTATTAAAGAGCCTAGTGGTGCACCTATAATAAAAAGAAGCAAGGCACTAAAAGCGATGGCAATTCTATGGTGATACTCTGTGTCAATTAGATTAAGTCCTTTTCTACGATACTTAAAGTCACCTGCAAAATTCTGAAAATCACTTATTGAATTAATTATATTGTTTTCTGCAATGGACAAAACTTCAGTTTGTTGTTGTAATTCGAAATTGGATAAAATGGGATAATCAATTTTTTTCCCAATAGTGTCTGTATTGGGTATTAATTTTTCTAGAGCTAGTCTATTGGAAAAACCAGTTGCTCTGTTTTTTAAATAGTCATCCCAATTCAATTTGAGTGAATCACTGTAAATACCCAGTTGATTCAAACTCAACATTTCTCGATCCGATTTGTATCTTTCACTTTCCAAATCTCCGGCTGAAAAAGCTGAAATATCAATATTAACAGTGTAACTATCAAAATGAGTAGAAGAAAAAGGGGCTTTATTTCGCACTTCGATTTTACTGCCTCGATGTGAATGTTCCTCGTAGTAATATCCATTTTCCAAAAATAAACTCATATACTTACTACCTTCTTCTGTTTTAATTGTGCCTTTTTGAGCAGTTATGGTACTGATGTTTCCATTGGATTTGGTTTGATAAATCAAAACATTTTTGAGTAGATTTTTATCTTTTCCATATTTCTCGTCAAATTTTAATACAAATCCGGGAACATCTGTATTAAATGTTCCTTCCACCAAAGCCAAAGCAGGTTGTTTTTTCTTGATATTGGTATAGAGATTTTTTTGTTTCATCATGGCCCAAGGATAGGCATTGTTTAAAAAGAAGAGATTTATAAAGCTAAAAATCAATACGATAGAAAACAAAGGCAACATTAATCTCTGAAGAGATACTCCTGCAGATTTAATAGCAGCAAACTCGTAATTTTCAGAAAGTTGACCCAATGCCATGATGGAAGAAAGTAAAATAGCTATGGGAACTGCTTTAGGAACTGCAATTACTGAAACATAAAAAATGTATTTCATCAAGATAGCCAATGTAATTCCTTTACCTGCCATATCATCAAAAATCAACCAAACCAACTGCAAAATCAAAATAAACATTGCAATTAAGAAAGTTGAAAGAAAGGGCTTTAAAAAGCTTAGAATAGTATATCGGTATAGAATTTTCAATCGATATTTCCTTTTATAGTTATGAATCAAAAGTAAATTTTCATGTAAAACTGACGGCAAAGATAAACGTTATTTTTGAGTTAAAATGAAAATCAACGAATGTTGGTTGAAATGTCAAAATTGTTTAAAACAGACATTAGATCATATAAATTTCAGATAATATTGGAATCGGTTAATCACAATGATAGGTGTATTTGATAGAAGTTTTAGAAGGTTGAAGTGCAATTAACTCTATTTGGTAGCAAAAAGTCACATCTTGTCCAATATTTTTATCGTCTTGTCCTGTTTCAAAATGAAATCCCATACTTTTAAATTTAGCTTTAGCTACCTCTAAATTCAAATCAACATCGTATTGAAACTCCTCAATACTTTCAGAAATGATGACGTATTTGTATTGAAATTTATCATTTTTTGATTGTATCAAGTAATCATCCTCAAGGGTTGAAATATCGTAATTTGGATCGTGAGTGATGATAATTTGATAAATTTCTTTTGCTTTCTCCGCATTTTTTATAATTCGCTTTGGATGTATGATACTTTGAATCAATTCTGTTTTTTTATTGCGGTATATTAAAGTTCTTTTTTCTATATAACCTTCTGTTAAAATTCCTTCCGAATTGATAAAATATATCTTGACAAAGTCGTTCAAGGTTTGTTTGGTTCTCAATTTTGTATTAGCAGGAAGTAAGCCTCTAGAGGTGGATAAGGTATCGGCTTGAGAATAAACAGGCGTTTGAACCAAAGTTGCCCAGTAATAATTGTTTTCGGATGCATTGTCTGTTGCTATTTGAGCCTTTTTCCAATTTGTGACAACGGTAAAAGAAAAAAGAAAAATCAATCCCCATAAAACAAATAAACTTAAGATTCCTGGTCTATGTATAATTTTTGAAGCTTCTGCGGAATTGAATTCTTTTAATTTTAGGTTTTCTAAATCTTTTTTATCTAAATATTTCTGAGTCAATTTTTTCAAATGCTCGAGTTCAGGATCATTGGCTTTATGTTGATTTAACAAAGGTTCATTGAATCCTTTCATCAAATCTAAACTTTCGTCAAAAAAAGATTTTTTATCGGGATTTGAAAGCACTTCGTATGCTTCATTGATGTTTTTAAACATTTCAGACAAAAAAGGGTCACCTTCATTTTTATCCGGATGAAATTTGATGGATAATTTTCGAAATGCTTTTTTTATTTCTAGTTGTGAAGCATCACTTGAAATACCTAATATGTGATAATAATTTTTAAAGATCATGTGCTTCCAACCTTAATTTAATACTTTTTGTTCTTCCCATTTTACAATGCGATTGTTTTCAATGATTATTTCCAATCCATATTTGTAATTTTTTTCGGTATTAGTGAAATCAGGGTAATACCACAATTTCATATTTTTTTCTTTAGCATCTACATCATCTATTCGTTGAGGTTTCCCAAGAGCAATATGCAACAAATAAGTGGGCATACCTTCCCAAATGGTGCCTATGGCAACCTGTTCACCAACTTCTGCTCCAAACAACAATGTAACTTCCTGAATCAGATTTTCTTTAACCAGTTCTGAATTGTTGATTGCCATCACCAACTCATTGTGCAGGATATTGATTTTTAGCTGTTTATTGATTATTTTTTTAACTCTTAAAAAGGTCTGAAAAATTGTATAGGCTAGAATCAATAAGTTGATTATAAGTAGAATTTTTATGGCTAATGTCATTTTTCCATTTGTTCAAATTAAATTTTTGGAAATCAAAAGGTTTTGAATTTTTCCAAATGAATTTAAGTAAAAAGTGATACTCATTTTTTTTGAGGGCTAAAAAATCTCTGAAACAAACTCTTTTTAGGTGGTAGCGTGTTTTGGATATTTGACTTGGTTTGCGCATAAAAAGGATTGAACGTATTTTGATTGAAATGAGCTTCTCGGTTATGAAATACGCTTATATTGGCTCTGTTATTGCCGAAATAATCATCATCTATTGTTTTTGGGACTTTGTTCAATAATTTTTCTGCAAATTCGTGATAAGTAGTAATTTGAGCCTCGAGGTAACCAATTATATATTGACGTGAAACGGTTGTATTTCCTGTTTTTGCCTCAATTTTTGAAAGTATTGTATACAATGGGGTTAGTTGTTGAACAATATATGAAGATACTGCTGTGCTGCGGTTGTATTGTGTCGTGATTTCTCCAAAATTATTTGTTTTGGTAATATATTCACTCAACATCCAAAAAAATCGTCTATCCTTAGTTATGATTTTAATAACCATTATAAATTTATCCTTTTTCACTGGGTTTTCATACAACATGTCAAAGAATACTTTGGGCATTGTTGGATGCAACAGTTTGAGAAAAGACTCACCGACCAATTCGTGATCTTCGTAGCCACAAACATTACAAAAATCTTGATCGACATATTCAATCAATCCTTTTTCGTTAATTTTTATAAAAAAATTGGATTTGGGATCTAATGTGAGTTCAAAGTCCTTAGGTGCCATTTTGTTTTGATCGTCGATATTTGTCATCTTGCGTTATATATTAGGGAATAAATTTCGCTTGTAATTCTATATTTTATGTAAGTGATATATATTCAAATTTCTAAATAGATAATAGTTCATTGAGTTTAGATATTTATAAAAAATTCATTTAACTTTTAGAAAAATGATTTCTCTAGGATGTAAAAATATAAAAAAAAAGGTTTATTCAATAGATTATTTTTAGAAGATAATAAATTTTATTAATGCTTCATCATTTGGGAACTAACTGTGAAAATAAAAAAAAACCGCCTTTAAAAAGGCGATTTATAGGAGATAGGGGAAATGTTAAATTAATGTTTGGACCCAAAAATTCTTTGAAACAAACTCTTGCGTTCGACAGATTTTTCCTGAGGTGCCAATTCAGGTGGGTGATGATGAAATGGATTGCTTGGATTAGCATTAGGATGAAATTCTTGACCTAACGTTGAACTTTTAATAGGTTGATTTTGATAATACGGATTGTTTTTTTCGTATTCTGGAATGGTTTTAAACAATATGTCAATGTATTTGTTATAAGACAGATTACGTTCTTCCAAATAACCCACTAAATAACGTTTGGAAATTTTAGTATTACCTGATTTTGCTTCAATTTTTGACAAAATGTGATAAAGTGGTCCAAGTTGTTGAACAATGTGCTTGTACACAAAAGTGCTGTGATTATAGTGCCCAACTATTTCTCCGTATTCATTTGTTTTGGTTTCAAAATCGCAAGTGAGCCAAAAATATCGACCATCTTTACTGATAAATTTAACAACCAGCCGAATTTTTTCTTTTTTTGCCAAATTTTCACTGAGAATTTCGAAAATAACTTTCGGCATATCTGGATGCCAAAGCAAATCGATAGATTCATCAATCAATTCGTAATCGTTATAACCGCTTACATTGCAAAAATCTTGATTAACGTATTCAATCCTTCCTACACTGTTTATTTTAATATAAAAATGGGAATTAGGATTTATTTCGATCTCAAAATCTCTAGGAGTAATGGGATTGTTGTATTCAAAGTTTAACATAATAGTAATTAATTAGGTTGGGAAATAATTTTCTTTTTGTAATAACCAATTGATTTTTGTAAGTTTAATAAGCGTCGCTAAAATAGTAATCCAGTTGTTCTTGGGTAAT
>JAABRF010000082.1 GCA_011391075.1 Flavobacteriia bacterium
CCATAAACCTTCAGGGTTATGTCCACCTGTAAACGGAATATATTTCAAAAGTACAAAAAATTTCATTTTACGCAACTAAACCCCGAAGGTTTTGGAAACCTTCGGGGTTTGGGGTGAAACGAGGTTTTCATTATCTTCCCAAAGTTCAATTGATTTGTTAGTATTTTATTTCTTCGATTGCTGTTCTTGCTTGCTTTTCTCTTCTGTGCTTATTCCTAGTAGTTTTGTTGCTTGCTCAGCCATTTTCGCGTCTAAACTACGACTTAAACCCCGAAGGTTTTGGAAACCTTCGGGGTTTGGGGTTAAAGGAATCCTTCTTTATTTTCATATACTATTTTTACAGCACTCTCAGTATCCTTTCATTCTTAAACAATTTTTCAGCTTTTTAAACCCCGAAGGTTTTAAAAACCTTCGGGGTTTGTTTAAAGAGTTGAATATTTTCACTAATCGCATCAATATTTTATGCTTTTTTGAGCCAATAATAAACATAATCGGCTCAACAAACCATTAACTGCTAATTCCTGCCAATTTGTCATTTCGTTTGCTTTGGTATTTTTTTTGACTAGGGTAAAGCGTTCAGAAAAATTAGAAACAAAAACTTTGTTTACTTTTAGATTATAATCATATTTTTAAACCCATACATATGTCAAAAGGAAATATTAACATTTCAACAGAGAACATTTTCCCCATTATCAAGAAGTTTCTCTATTCGGATCATGAGATATTTTTACGCGAACTCATATCCAATGCCACAGATGCCACTTTGAAACACAAACATTTGTTGAGTATTGGCGAAGCAAAAGGGGATTTTGGCAATCCCATCATCGAAATCAAAATTGACAAAAAGAAAAAAACCTTACACATCATCGACCAAGGGATTGGAATGACCGAGGAAGAAGTTAAAAAATACATCAACGAAATCGCCTTTTCGGGGGCTGAGGAATTTGTCAATAAATACAAAGACAAATTGGGTGAAACAGGTATCATTGGTCATTTTGGACTCGGTTTCTATTCGGCTTTTATGGTTTCAGAAAAAGTAGAAATCATCACCAAATCTTTTCTAGAAGGTAGTCAGGCTGTTCGTTGGGAATGTGACGGCAGTCCGGAATACACTTTGGAACCCACCGAAAAAACAGAACGCGGTACAGAAATCATACTCCACATTGACAAAGATTCCAAAGAGTTTTTGGAAGAATCTCGCATCAACGAACTGTTGCGTAAATACAATCGCTTTATGCCGATTCCGATCAAACACGGAACAAAAGAGGAATATGTAAGCGTAGGCGAAGGCGATGACAAAAAGGAAGAAAAAATAACCGTTGATAACATCATCAACAATCCTACACCTGCGTGGACTAAAAAACCAGCCGATTTGAAAGATGAAGACTACAAGGATTTTTACCGCGAATTGTATCCCATGCAATTTGAAGATCCCTTATTTCACATCCATCTCAATGTAGATCATCCTTTTCATTTGACCGGAATTTTATTTTTCCCAAAAATTACCAAGAATATTGACATTCAAAAAGACCGAATCCAACTCTACCAAAATCAGGTTTTTGTTACCGATAATGTAGAAGGAATCGTTCCCGAATTCTTACAAATGTTGCGCGGAGTAATCGATTCACCCGATATTCCATTGAACGTATCTAGAAGTTACCTTCAGACCGATGGTGCCGTTAAGAAAATCAAAGACCATATCACGAAGAAAGTAGCCGACAAACTGGCTTCTATATTCAAAAACGAACGTGAAAACTTTGAACAAAAATGGGATGACATCAAGGTCATCATTGAATACGGCATGCTTTCGGAAGAGAAATTTTACGACAAAGCCAAAGGATTTGCCTTGTATCCAACGGTTGACAAAAAGCACTTTACCTTTGACGAACTCAAAGAAAAAGTAAAAGACCTACAAACCGATAAAGAAGGGAATTTGATTTTACTCTATGCCGCTGATGAAGCCAAGCAACACAGTTTTATTGAAAAAGCACAAGCCAAAGGATATGAAGTTTTGTTGATGAATTCGCCTATTGTATCGCATTTGCTTCAAAAACTGGAAGGAGATAACGAAAAAGTGAAATTTGCCCGCGTAGATGCCGATTTTATAGACAATCTCATCAAAAAAGACGACACCAAGATTTCCAAACTTTCGGATGAAGAAAAAACCAAATTGGAAGGTATTGTCAAAGAAATTGTACCGGTTAGTAAGTATTCCGTTCAAATGGAAGCATTGGACAGTGAAGAAGCTCCCTTTATCATTACCCAACCCGAATTTATGCGTCGTTACAAAGAAATGAGCATGACCGGTGGTGGCATGATGGGTTTTGGTGACTTTCCCGATTCTTATAATTTGGTAGTCAATACCAATCATCCTTTGATGGACAAGATTTTAAATGACTCCGAACACAACAAAGATTATGTAAATCAAGCATTGGATTTAGCCAAATTGTCTCAAAATCTCTTAACCGGAAAAGATTTAACTGATTTTGTAAAACGCAGTTTTGAGTTGATGAAGTAAGACAAGTTATTTGTATTGATCTTTAATCTATATAAAACCGCCTTGAGGCGGTTTTTTTTTAACCTTATTTTTAATTGGAAGCATTAATTACACAAGCTTCGCAATAATTTTTTAGATTAATTGTCTTGCTTGCGTTTCTAGGCTTCTATGTCCTTATTGAGCAAAATTAGGGGAATATCTGAAAAATAATTTTACTTTTATCTATGAACTGAATATCAATCAAATGCTTTATAAAATGAACTGATAAGACTACTTTATCATTTATTCTTGCACAATCCAACCTTTTTTGCATCCATCAATTCCAATAAACACAGCTCAAAAATTGGGAAATTCATTTAATCGAACATAAGGAAAATCTTTAATTTTTTTCAATTGATAATAGGAATTAAGTCCTGAAATCCCTACAGATTGCAAATTTGTAAAATCTATATATCCATTGGTTTCTACCGCTTTATCATCAATGAAAATTTCTAAAATTTCACCCACCATAAAGATGGTATCATTGGCTTCAATATGATGCGATTCAAGGTATTTCATTCCAATTTTCAAAGAACTCTCTTTCACAAATGGGGCTTGAAATTTTGCCAAATATTCAGGATTCAAACGACACATCTCAAACTCTGAAACCCCATCGGGAAAATTTGCAGAAGTGTAATGCGCTTTTTCAATAAAATTTTCGGCTATATGATTAATGGTATAATAACCGGTACTAATAATGTTGTGGTATGTGTGTCTCGCAGCCTCTTTAATGGGGCGCATCACGAGTCCTAAAAGCGGAGGATTACTCCCTAAATGAACTACCGAACTAAAAATAGCCAAATTTTCAACGCCATCTATAGATTTAGTTCCTATTAGATTAGCCGATTTAATTCCTGGAATAGAATTGATGAGATTCAATCTATAAGCGTTGTCCAATTGCTTGATAGATTCCTTGTTAAAGTGTAACATGTTTTTTATTTTTGATTAAACATCTTTTCAACCACTTCCCAACGATAGGCAAATATTTCTTTTAATTTTTTTTCTATCATTAATTTATTGGCAATAGCACCTAGCAAACCCATAGGTGGCGCATACGTTACAATATCCTGCATGAGTACTCCATTTTCCTGTGGAATGAGTATGTGTTGATGATGCCACAAAGCATAAGGACCTATGCGTTGTTCATCTACAAAATACTCGAGTTCGCGAATATGCGTAATTTCGGTTACCCAATCGGTTTTGATTCCCCATAACGGACTCACTTTATAACTGATGATCATCCCTTGATACATTTTCTCGGGCAAATCACCTGAGGTGATGTCAAAACCCATGTAAGGTGGGGTAATTTTTTTGAGATTGGCAGGCGATGAGATAAAATCCCAAACGGTTGCCAAATCTGCTTGAATAAATTGTTCTCTTTTGAATTGGTAAAATGACATGTATTGAATTGATTTAAATTAATTATTAGCAATACGTCGAATCATGCCATTAAAAATGAAATAGTGAAAAGGTAAAACAGAATACCAATACAATCTACCCCATAAACCTAAAGGACGAAAAGTAGCTGTCTGAAATAAATATCCATCCTTAATTTGAAATTCTAACCAAGCTTCTCCGGGTAATTTCATTTCGGCATACAACAACAATCTCTTTTCATCCTTATCAGCCAATAAAACTCGCCAAAAGTCCAAGGCTTCACCTGCGTTGAGTTCGAAAGCATTTTTCCTTCCTCTTCTCAATCCAACTCCTCCAAATAATTTATCCAAAAAACCTCTCATAGTCCAAAGCCAATCGGCGTAATACCAACCATTTTTTCCTCCAATGGACCATATTCTTTTTAAGACAAGTTTTTCGTCTGCTACTTTTATTTTTTTGAAATCATTGAAACAACCAAATTTTGGCACATTGATGAATTTTGAAATACCTTTTTCTAGCGTTTCATTTGAAAGTGCATCTGTCCAACTTGATAAAACTTCTTGTTGTTCTATTTTATCAAATGCTTGTTGAATAGCTTGACGGTAGGAAATGAGATTGATATTTAATAGTTTACTTAAATTGTTTGGTTTGCAAATCACTTCAACTTTCATACTGTGAACCAAATTTACAGCAAGTTTATAAGTTGTAGAAGTAATAAAATAGAGCCAATAAGATGACAATTTAGGAGTCATCACAGGAACGATGACGATGGTTCTTTTGAGATTTCTAGCAGATGCAAATTGTAGTAATAATTCTTTGTAAGTAAGTACTTCAGGGCCACCTATATCGTAACTTTGACCATACGTTTCAGACTTCAGCAGGACGCCTTTTAAAAACTCAATCACATTTCTAATGGCTATGGGTTGAGATTTAGTATTAAGCCATAATGGAGCTATCATAAAAGGTAATTTTTCTACAATATCTCTGATAATTTCAAATGATGCACTTCCAGATCCTACAACAATTCCTGCTCTTAAAGTGGTTAAATGGAAACTTGCTTTTGTAAGGATAGTTTCCACCGATTTTCTCGATAAAAGATGTTTAGACAAATTTTCACCATTTACAATACCACTCAAATAAACAACTTGTTGAACCTTTGTTTTTTCAAGAGCTTCTCTAAAATTTAAAGCCGATTCTGTCTCCAAATGCTCAAAGTCATCAATTGAAGCAGACATAGAATGTATTAAATAATAGGCTACATCAATGTCTTTCGGAATATTTTTCAAAGAATCTTTATTTAGAAAATCTACTTCAATAACACAAACTTGGGAGATTGGGAAAATACTGATGTCCAACCTTTTCGAATCTCGTACACAACATACTATAGAATGGCCTTCATTCACTAAAACTGACAATAATCTTTTACCGATATAACCTGTGGCACCTGTGAGAAGTATTTTCATTTATACTTTGTTTTTCTGAATTAATAATTGATTCGTAATATGAAGTTGAAATTTCAAGTTAAACTAAAATGAAATAACACATGAAATGTTAGGCGCAAAACAACCAATAAATTCATTTAAAAATATTACTAATTTTCAAACTATAAGTTATGCTTATACAAAGATAGATTTTTTTGTTTAACTATTATCAAATACTGTTAAACATTATATAAATTTGTTTGCGTTTAAATATAATTCAAAAAGAAATGTACCTTTACACATCTAAAACTAACTAACATGAGATTAGCAGACACTTTTCCAAAAATTGAGGTCGCTGGTATACGTGAATTTACCATTGACGAAATAGGAGATGAACATCTTTACACTTCGCTAGAAACTCCCATGCGACCTGATGCACACTTGATTAGTGATGCTGAAAAAAAGGTCAAAATTGCCCAACATTTTAAAGCCATCATGGAAACATTGGGTTTGGATTTAACCGATGATTCCCTAAAAGGTACACCCGATCGGGTTGCAAAAATGTACGTCGAAGAAATTTTCTCAGGTTTGAATCCCAAAAACAAACCACACATGGCTTTGTTTGACAACAAATATAAATATCAGGAAATGTTGGTTGAAAAAAACATTTCATTTTATTCCAATTGCGAACATCATTTTGTTCCGATTATCGGTAAAGCCCACGTGGCTTATATTTCCAATGGGAAAGTAATAGGGTTATCCAAACTCAATCGCATTGTACAATATTTTGCCAAAAGACCTCAGGTACAAGAGCGCATGACCGTTCAGATTGCACATGAACTCAAAGAAGCATTGGGAACTCAAGACATAGCAGTCATCATTGAAGCCAAGCACTTGTGTGTTTCTTCACGTGGTGTTCAAGACGACACTTCAACTACTGTTACCAGTTATTACGATGGTGCATTTAAAAATGCAGACAAAATGAACGAATTACACAATTACATCTTTAAAAATTCCACTCCATGTTAAAAACATTATTAATTATCGGCGGCTTAATTTTACTTGTTTATGTGATTTATGCTTACACTAAACCTAAAAAACATTTTGAAAATCAGCCTTCGATTTATGATTCAGCGTTTACTATTAATGATTTAAACGGAAATCCGATTGATCTTAAAAAATTTAAAGGCAAAAAAATACTATTTGTAAATGTCGCTTCCGAATGTGGTTTTACGCCACAATATACCGATTTACAAAAATTACACGAAACCTATCCAGATCAAGTAACGGTTATTGGATTGCCATGTAACCAATTTGGCAAACAAGAACCCGGAACTCCTGAGGAAATTCACGAATTTTGTTCGGTAAATTTTGGCGTCACATTTCTCATGACAGAAAAAATTGAAGTTAAAGGCGACAATCAACATCCTTTATACCAATGGCTAACTGATGAAAAGAAAAACGGATTAAAGAATTCGAGTGTCAAATGGAATTTTCAAAAATATTTATTGGATGAAAATGGGCGCTTGATTGATGTTTATTACAGCATTACTAAACCCTTGAGCGACAGCATCACCCAACACTTTAAAAAAGTTTGATGGACAACATTTTTCTCTCCCCTGTAAAAATTCCATCAAACGGGCTCCGATGAAAATCGGAGCTTTTTTGTGCATATACCAAACAATACTTACTTTTGCATCTTGTTATATACTGTAAAACACAGTTAAAACAAAAACCTTAACCTAAAACCTTAATTCAAAAATGAAAGAAT
>JAABRF010000083.1 GCA_011391075.1 Flavobacteriia bacterium
AATCTTGTTGAATTGGGCAATGGCGTTTGGAAAATCATTTTGTTTGTAATAAGAATAACCGAGTAAATAGTAATCCGTATTGGTCCATTTACCTTGTTTGCCTTTGTATTCTTTCAGATAAGGAATGGCTTTGCCGTATTGTTCCAAATTAAAATAGCTTTCCCCTACAATTTTATTAATTTCCGATCTTTCTGCAGGAGCGGCACTATTAATCAAGGGTAATCCGGCATCGATGGCTTGTTGGAATTTACCCAATTTGAAATTCATATCGGCCATATAATAGGAAACATCTTTTTTATATTCCGATTCTTGGGCTACTTCACCTAGGTATTTATCGGCATTTTCATAATCATCTTGTTCATAGGCAACAAATCCGTAATAATATTTGGCTTGGGCTCCATAATCGGGTGAATCGACCAATTGAACAAAATACTTTTTAGATTCAGAAAGGTTGTTGGTAGCAAATAGGGCATAACCATATTTGAATAAAAAATCCTCATAAGCCCGTTGAGGCATATTTTTATGTTTCACTCTTTGCAACCATTTAAGGGCATGAGCATACTTTCCGGTATTATAATAATACGTTGCCACTTCCATAAAAGCGTCGTTGCGTTTAGTACTGTTTGGATATTTATCGACAAAATCGGTAACGAGTTCATCGGCATTTTGATCTCCTAAACGCACCGCACAATTAGCAATGTAATAATCGCAATTGGCACGCATTTCAGAAAACTCATCGTAGTTACTTCCTATTTCTTTGAATGCATGTTGAGCAGCAACATAAGCTTTGTTGTGATACAATTCCAATGCATGAAAATAATCGGCTTCATCATGTGTATAATAGGTAGTTTCCTGAGCATTTAAATAATTGAATGCAAACCCAATCCAAAGGATAACGAAAAACTTTTTAGGCATTTTGTAGTTAATTTTAAACGTTTACTGTAGAGATTCTCTATTGTTCAAAAGTAGAAAATCTATATTTATAAACGAAAAAATAGAAGAAAATTGTTTGTTAATCTTTTTTAAGGTAAAAAGTAGTGTTAAATAAAATGGAATTGACTTAAAAACTCTATTTTTGTAAAAAATCAATTTATATGTCTCAACCTATATTGAAATTGGATGATGTTTCCATTTATCAAGACTCTCGACTCATCTTATCGGATGTTAATTTGGAGCTATTTCCAGGTGAATTTTACTATTTAATAGGAAAAACCGGAAGTGGAAAAAGTAGTTTGATGAAGACCTTGTATGCCGATTTACCTTTAACAGAAGGAACCGGCAGTATAGTAGGATTTGATTTGCGGAATTTGAAAGAAAGTGAAATACCCTATTTGAGGAGAAAATTGGGCATTGTCTTTCAAGATTTTAAACTTTTAAATGATAGAAGTATATACGGTAATCTCGAATTTGTGTTGCATGCAACAGGTTGGACAGAGAAAACCGATATTAATGAACGAATTGAAATGGTGTTGGATATGGTAAAATTATCGGATAAAGGTCAAAAGAAACCTTACGAATTATCGGGTGGAGAACAGCAACGTATTGCTATTGCCCGAGCTTTACTCAATGACCCTATCTTGATTTTGGCCGATGAACCAACGGGTAATATTGATCCACGTACTTCTCTTGAAATCATGCAATTATTGGACGATATTCACAAAAATGGAACGGGAATTTTGATGGCAACTCACGATTATTCTGTCATTATGAAATATGATTATCCTACGATTAAATGTGAAGAAGGCAAACTATTTGAAGTAGTCAAACATTAAAAAATTGGTATAGTGCTGTCGGTTTTAATTCCTGTTTATAATATTGATTGCTCTGTTTTAGTAGAGGACTTGTTGTTGAAACTCAATGACCAGATTCCATATGAAGTCATCTGCATTGATGACGCATCGACAATCCAATTGAATAACACAGCAAAAATTACAAGAAATGCGCATGTGATTCATCTCAGACAAGAAACCAATCTAGGTCGAAGTAGCATTAGAAACTTATTGGTTGAAAAATCAAAATATCCTTGGTTGTTGTTTTTAGATGCCGACACCTTACCTGTACGTACTGATTTCATTCAGAAATACGTTGATGCAATTCAAATCAATCCTGATTTTAATATCTTTTTTGGAGGTATTCAATACCGTTCCAATGACTTGAATGACTCCAATCATTTGCGTTACCATTATGGGATGGAAAGAGAAAGTAATTCGGTTGAAAAGAGAAATAAAACGCCTCATTTGTCAATGTTGATGTCCAATACATTGGTCCACAGAAGTATATTTGAAAAGGTAAAACTCAATCCGATCATTAAAAAATACGGACATGAAGATGCTGTTTTTAGTTATGATTTATACAAAAAAGGATACAAAGTCAAACACATTGATAATCCCATTTATCACACCGGAATTGAATCCAATGATATTTTCTTAGAAAAAACCAAGATTGCGGTTGAAAATCTTTTAAATTTATACGAATTGGGGATTTTAAATCCCAAGGTAAACAAATTACTTCAAACATTCCTACAATTAAAACCCTATGGTATTACGAAAGTATTATCAAAATTATACAAGCATCTCGGTGACAAATTTGAAAACAAATTAAATGAGGAAAATCCATCATTATTTTTATTTGATATGTGCCGATTGAGCTATCTCAGTTTTTTATATCATTCCAAAAAACAAAAGTTATCCTAAATCTTTCACCTATGAACTTACATAACATTCCTCAACTCAAAAATTTGGATTCAGGCAATTTCTTTTTACTAGCTGGTCCATGTGCTATTGAGGGCGAAGATATGGCTATGCGCATCGCTGAAAAAGTTGTAAAATTGACAGATGCGTTGAAAATACCATATGTATTTAAGGGTAGTTTTAAAAAAGCCAATCGTTCTCGATTGGACAGTTTTACAGGGATCGGAGATGAAAAAGCTCTACAAATTTTAGCCAAAGTTGGAAAGACTTTTGGAGTTCCAACCATAACAGATATTCACAAAGAAAGTGATGCCGAAATGGCAGCTGCCTATGTCGACATACTACAGATTCCGGCCTTTTTAGCACGTCAAACCGATTTATTGGTAGCAGCAGCTCAAACCGGTAAAGTCATCAATATCAAAAAAGGTCAATTTATGAGTCCCGGATCGATGCAACATGCCGTTGTCAAAGTTCAGGAAAGTGGCAATCCCAATGTAATGATAACTGATAGAGGCAGTATGTTTGGTTATCAAGATATGGTCGTGGATTTCAGAGGTATTCCTGAAATGCAAAAATTTGCCACAACAGTTTTGGATATTACGCATTCATTGCAACAACCCAATCAAAGTAGTGGTGTAACAGGAGGCAAACCTGAATTGATCGAAACCATTGCCCGTGCGGGAATAGCCGTTGGTGTAGATGGTTTGTTTTTGGAAACCCATTTTGATCCTTCCATTGCCAAATCAGATGGTGCTAATATGTTGAAATTGGACTATTTGGAAAACTTATTGAGACATCTAGTAGCCTTACGTCAAGTAATAAAAGGATTTTAACTTAACTTTTTAACTGTAGCAATAAAATACATTTACTTTTGAAAACTATTTCAAAGACATGAAAAAAATATTAACTATACTAGCAATCGTATTTTTGGCAAGTTGTGATAAAGGAGATTTTGAAATTCCTTCATTTCAGTTTGAAGAAACCCTACAAGTTTGTGGAAACTACATCGTTTACCGAACCAATACTGAAGATACCGAAGCTTTGGTTTTGGTATTAAATAGCACAGTAATCAAAAATGAAGAAACGACAACACCATTAAAACAATATATTTCCGCATCGAATGTGCAATATAGAATTTTTGACAGTGCTATAGGAACCGATTATTTTTGTCAAACCTTACCTCCTACTACTCCTACAGTTATAAAAAATTGGACTGGTGTTGCAGGTGCTTCCAATTATATCCAAGTAGAAACCACAAAGTACTACAACACTAGCAATGTTCATATTGGATATAAGCACTACATCACATTACACAATATGCAACTTGAGAATGATAGTGACAGTATCACGTATGAAAGTTTTGAATTTGGAACATTTACAACCGGGTTATAATTCAAATTCCAAATTTTTTGAAAATTTCGGGGATTTCAATTTACCAATTTTCGACAATTCCCAAATCCTTTAAAATAGCATAGACTATCTCTTTTCTAGCATTGAGTAGTTCTTTATTGGGTTCTTCAGTCGTTTGAACACAATTGGCAAAGTAATACACTTCTTTATTTTTTTCCACATAACCTACATACCAACCGATTTCTTTTTGGTCTTGTTGACCCCAACCGGTTTTGGCTCGGAGTACATAACCCAAAGTGTCCTTGGCAATCATGATATCTTTGACTTTGTCAACCGTACGTTGTGAAAAAGGAAGTTGGTTATCATGCAATCTTTTCAAAAAATCGATTTGTTGTTTGGGCGTAATGCGCATTCCTCCGTTCAACCAAAAATGATCAATACCACCGGAAATATCTC
Source organism: Flavobacteriia bacterium (assembly GCA_011391075.1). Classification (GTDB taxonomy): domain Bacteria; phylum Bacteroidota; class Bacteroidia; order Flavobacteriales; family Flavobacteriaceae. Next base: position 4,497 of record JAABRF010000083.1, read on the forward strand.
TATTTCCAAATTGAATCGTATCAATCCACTTTTTCATCTCCTTCTCTCCTACTCTTCTAGCCAATTCTTGATAATACCAAACCACTGAATTTTGGTAAGCTGTTTTTAAATTGTGATCTTTATTCCAATCGGGATTGAATCTTTTCACGCCATCCCATGGTAATACAAAATTTTCATCGGGAATAACACCTGTTTCCAATCCGATTAAAGAATTACAAATTTTGAAAGTAGAGGCAGGTGTAAATTCGCTATTGAATTGGTCTTTATTGTAAAAAGTATATTGGTCTTTTTGAGGATTGTATAACACAAATGAGCCTTCGAAACGGTAAGGATCATAGTATTTTTTAAAATCCGAACGAATGATCTCGGATTGTTTTTGAGATTGTGGAGGTTGTGGTGATTGACAACTCGATAGTCCTAAGACCCCTAATAGGAGTATGCCTGAAATAAACTTGTACATTTTAATAAATACATTTTATAAACCCCAAGGGTTTTAAAAACCATTGGGGTTTGAATATCTTAATAATCACCTAATGTTTCTGCATTTTGCGCTAAAGCGGAAGCTAATTGATCATCATTGGGAGGATTTCCATGCCATTTGTACGTACCCATCATGAAATCGACACCATATCCCATTTGCGTATGCAAAAGTACACAAACAGGCTTTCCTTTACCTGTAAGGGTTTTGGCTTCTTTCATCCCTTCCAAAATAGAAGCTATGTCATTTCCTTTTTCAACATCCAATACAACCCAACCAAAAGCTTCAAACTTGGCTCTTAAATTTCCCAATGAAACGACATCATCAGTAAAACCATCAATTTGGGCTTTGTTGTAATCGACACTGGCAATGAGATTATCTACCTTTTTGGCTCCGGCATAGAGAACTGCTTCCCAAATTTGACCTTCTTGCAATTCACCATCGCCGTGTAAGGTATATACTATATGGGTATCTCCATCCATTTTTTTGGCTTGAGCCACACCTAGTGCTACACTCAATCCTTGACCTAAAGAACCGGCGGCTACACGTACTCCGGGAAGCTTATCATGTGAGGATGGATGTCCTTGTAGTCTAGAACCAAACAATCTGAATGACGCTAATTCGGATACCGGAAAAAACCCACTCCTTGCTAAAACAGCATAAAAAGCAGGCGTAATATGTCCATTGGAAAGGAAAAACATATCCTCATTTTTTCCTTCCATTTGAAAAGGTAATTTGTATTGTAAAACTTCCTGAAAAAGTACAGTTAGAAATTCATTGGAACTCAAAGAACCACCCGGATGACCGGATTGTACTTTATGAACCATTCTTACGATATCACGACGTACTTGTTGTGAGAAATCTTGAAGTTGTTGTGTTGTGGGCATTATCCTATATTTTGATGCAAAAATACTAGTTTCTTTATTATTATAATAGGTAATTTGAAATTATTGTGGCGAAATTGGGTTATTGAGTTATTGAGTTATTGGGCCCGCCTTGCCGCGAGGCAGGTTAATGGGTAATTGAGTCCCGATAGCTATCGGGATGGTTATTGGGTTGGGGAATGGATTCTATCAAATTTTCATGATTACTTGATTCATTACTTTATTTGTTCTAAGTAATCACTTATTAGTTTATTGATATTTACCAAAAATGCTTCGTCTTTATCGGTAAAGGCATTGATTGTATCGGAGTCTATATCGATTTGTCCGATGTTTTGACCCTTTACGAATAAGGGAATGACTATCTCAGATTTAACGGTTAAGCTACACGCGATGTAATTGTCTTGAGCATGGACATCGGGAACGATGAAGTTTTGATTGGACACTGCTACTTGCCCACAGATGCCTTTACCAAAAGGGATTGCGATGTGGTCAGTAGGCATACCGGCAAAGGGACCTAGATGTAAAGTTTTGGAAGCTGCATCGGCAAAGTAAAAACCTACCCACGTATAATAGGGTATTTCGCGGTGTAATAAGTCGCAGATGGCTTGTAACTTTTCGGTTTGATTGCGTAATTTATCTTCAATAATAGCTTTAACCTGAGATTCAAGTTGGTCGAAATTCATAAAATATAGTGTAGTTTATAGATAGTTAAATACTGATTGATTTATAGATTTTTCAAGATTTTTTTAATCATTCCGGGACCTTCATATATAAATCCGGTGTAAATTTGGATTAAATCGGCTCCGGCAGCAAGTTTTTCACGAGCATCTTCTGCGGTATGGATACCTCCTACTCCCATGATCACAAAAGATTTATTAGATTTTTCGGCCAAAAACCGAATGACTTCCGTACTTCGTTCGCGTAAGGGTTTGCCACTCAAACCGCCATTGCCAATTTGTTCAATTTCATCATTAGAAATACTCAAATGGTTTCTACTCAAAGTAGTATTGGTCGCAATGACGCCTTGTATCTTGGTTTCGTTGACGATTTCAATTATATCCAACAGTTGTGAATCGGTTAAATCGGGAGCGATTTTGAGTAAAATGGGTTTGCTTGTAGGTTTTGCTAAATTATGTTGCTGCAACGTATTGAGCAATACTTTCAAAGGTTCTTTTTCTTGTAATTCCCTTA
>JAABRF010000084.1 GCA_011391075.1 Flavobacteriia bacterium
GCTTTAGTTTATTCCTCTGGCGGTAGAAAAATCTTAGAAAAAGCAGGTTTTAAACTATTCAGAAAAGCTGCTGACATGCCTGATAATCAGGATCTTTATCGACTTATTTAATTTATTTTTTGCATTTCTATAAAAACTCAGGCAACCTTTTGCATCATTTTTGCGTAAATAGATTTGTAGAAACCAACTTATGAAGATCATCTCATTTCCCGAATCTGAAAAAACCTTGATACACAAGGCTATGCAACAGGATCGATTGGCTCAAAAGAAACTCTTTGACCAATATGCTTCCCCAATGCTTGGCATTTGCAGACAGTACATCAAGGATTTACATTTTGCCGAAGATGTGATGATTATAGGTTTTACAAAAGCATTTAAAGCTTTGTCGGAATTTGATTCAGAAAGGAGTTTGGGCGCATGGCTCAGGCAAATCATGGTATATGAATCTATCTCATTTTTGAGAAAACGAATCCACGATTTTAAGGAAATATCTGAAGATGTCTATTTATCAGATCAAAATCTAATCGAAACGCATTCCGAATTGGATACGATTCAATTTTACATTGACCAATTACCGGAAGGTTATAAAACCGTTTTTCTCTTGTATGCCGTAGAAGGCTATAAACACCACGAAATAGCGCAAATGTTGGACATTTCGGAAGGAACTTCCAAAAGCCAACTGCACAAAGCTCGTGAAATACTCAAAACCCAACTCAGTCAACTCACTGAATATCAAAGCGTATCGTATGGAAAATAAAGAATTTGACCAAAAAATAGCCGAATTACTCTCGCAAAGAGAATTTGAAGTCAGTGAAAATGCTTGGCAAAAAGTTGCCGACCAACTACCCGTTCAACCAAAGCATAACTACCGAAAATGGTTGGGTTTGGTAGCCGCAATGTTGCTCATTGGAATCCTTTTGTGGCATAATCAGCAGTCACAACAAAAAGATAATACAATAACAGATACAAAGGAAATTGAATCTGAAATTATCCCCAATCTCACACGTGATTCTGAAATAAAGAAAGAAGATTTACCCGTTGCAAACGTTCAAAACAGTAATTCCAATTCAAAAAATAGTATAATAAAAAAACAGGATAGTAACGAAAAAAATCCAATTCTATTTGTAGAAAAAGATGCTCAAATACCCGAATTGGTTCAAAATATCAATAACCCAAAAGACAAAACCACAGATCAACAATTCCTTTTATCCAATACTTTAATACAAGAACTAGAGATTGATGTCAACGCTTTGGTGCTGAAAAAATTGAAATCTCAAAAAACCCAATATACCATTGACCCTGATAAATTATTACAATTGGCAGAAAATGAAATCCAAACTGAAAAAGACAAAAGGTTTAGAGATAAAGTGCTTGATAAAGTAAAAACCACCGTTCATGATTGGAACGTTGCCTTTAAATAAATTAATTTTTAAATACTACTCAAATGAAATCAAAACTATTTTTAGTCTTATTATTCGTTACATTCTTTTCAAACGCACAAGAAACGCCTAAAGAAAAAATGGATCGGCTGACCTCTGAAATCAAAACACTGGTCAAGCAAGAGAAAGATTCTCTCAAAAACCAATTGGCAGCTGTAGATGCAAAAATGGAATTGGGTGAAATTGATAAAATTGAAGCTGCCGAAATGAAAAAAAACATTTCGATACAATCGGCTGAAAAAATGACGGTTATTGTCACCGATCGTTCCAATCAAATTTCAGAATTGACTCAAGAAATTGTCAGAGAAGCTCTTGAAGACAATGGAAATGACACTTTGCCTGAAACAAAAAATGAAAGAAAGATAGCGTTTAGTATTACTAACGATTCTAAAGAAGATAAATGGGAACGCACGCAAAATAGATTGGTCTTCGCTTTTGGGCTCAACAATGTGTTACAAGAACATCAATTGAAATCACTTGACGATAGTCCTTATGCCGTATGGAACTCCAATTTTTTCGAATTGGGCTGGGGTTACAAAACTACTTTAAGCAAAAACAGCAGTTTGGCCAATGTATTTTACGGACTTTCTTTCCAATGGAATGAATTAAAACTTTTTGACAACTTGTATCATGTAAATATTGACGATCAAACCCTGGTGGTTACCCATCCCGAAGATTTGAAAAAATCCAAATTGAGAACCAGTTCTATCATCGTCCCATTGGGATTTGAATTTGATTTTTCAGGGACTAAGGAGGTAAATGGGGAAAAAATACCACAACGAAATAAAAAGGTTAGATTGGGAATAGGTGGATATGGCGGTTTGCGCATCAACACCAAACAAATTATCAAATACGATACACCACGTGATCAAAAAAAGGAAAAAATAGTATCCAATTACAATATGAATAATTTAATCTATGGATTAACCGGCTATTTGGGATATAAAGATGCTAGCTTGTATGTCAAATACGATTTAAATCCCTTGTTTAAGGATACGGAAACTTCCAATATCTCCTTAGGCGTGAGATTTGATTTGTAAATACATTAGATTTATTTCACATTAATTATTACTATATTCAGTTGAAAAGAGGGTTCAAATCCCTCTTTTTTAATTGACAAAAAAAAACTATTATTGCAAAAAAATTGAATGAATACAATTTCAATTTATTATTAATCCATCAAACTATTATTTGATTATGAAAAATCGTTTACTGTTAGTTTTAGTATTATTGACCACCGTAGCATGGGCGCAGGAAACTCCTGAAGCCGGTATTCAACGACTCACAAACGAACTCAATACCTTAGTTCAAAACAAAAAAGATTCTTTACAAATAACCCTTACCGACCTCGAAAATCGCGAGAAAAGTGGAACCATCACTGCCGACGAAGCTGCTAGCCTTAAAAAAGAAGCTAACGAAGCATATGCTACCGTTTTGGATGATATCATCTATGAAAAAGTAGATGAAATATGGGCCAAAAAATATGAAATTGACGAAGCCGTTTACGGTGTAGAAGAAGAAACTGAAGAAGTCTTTGCTCCCGAACAAGAAGAAATGACTGATTCAACTGACACAAACAAGTTATCCCAATTCGGTGGTAAAATTCCTCAAATTGGTAAAGCTGAAAAATTCAAAACTAACGGTCATTTTGCTTTTGGCTTTAACAATATGATTTACGATCACCAATTGAATACTTTGGATGATTCGCCCTACTCATTAAGGGCTTCTGTTTTCTTTGAAATAGGTTTTAACAAATCCATTCCTTTCAAAAAAGAAGGCACTTCACCTCTATTTAAATATGGATTGAGTTTTAGATACAGCGAAATGAAACTCTTTGACAACTTATATCACGAAGATTTGGGAGATCTTACAGTACTTTCCGTTCATCCTGAGGAATTGAAAAAATCCAAATTGACAACCAGTCAAATGCTGATTCCTTTGGAATTGGAATTTAATCTAACCAGAAAATCTGAGGATGAATTAAAAAAAGGTTTCAAATTGGGAATCGGTGGCTATGCTGGTTTGAATTATTTTACCAAAGAAGTTATAAAATTTGAAGAATCATCCGAGCAAAGAAAACAAGAAAACTACGGTAGTTTCAATGTGAGTCCATTTGTTTATGGTCTTTCAGGATATTTGGGATATAATAATTATGCTCTATTTGTAAAGTATGATCTCAATACTTTCTTTAGAGAAAGTGATACCCGAGCCATTTCTGCCGGACTGAGATTAGGTCTTTAATGCAAAAAAAATCCGATGCCATTCAGACATCGGATTTTTTTTAATCATTCAGTTTTAAAACAGACATAAATGCTTCTTGCGGAATCTCTACATTCCCTATCTGACGCATCTTCTTCTTTCCTTCTTTTTGTTTTTCCAATAACTTTCGTTTACGGGAAATATCACCACCATAACATTTGGCAGTTACATCTTTTCTCACTGCCTTGATGGTTTCTCGCGCAATGATTTTGGCTCCGATAGCCGCTTGAATCGGGATATCAAATTGTTGACGTGGAATCAATTGACGTAGTTTCTCCACCATTTTTTTACCAATTTTGTAGGCATTGTCTGTGTGAATCAAAGAAGACAACGCGTCTACCGGTTGCGAATTCAACAAAATATCCACCTTGACTAAGTTGGATTCACGCATGCCCAAAGGATGATAATCAAAGGATGCATACCCTTTGGAAACGGTCTTTAATCTATCGTAAAAGTCGAATACAATTTCTGCCAATGGCATATCAAAATGCAATTCAACTCTCTCAGTAGTCAAATAGGTTTGATTCGTAATAACACCTCTTTTTTCAATACACAATGACATCACCGGACCAACATATTCAGACTTCGTAATAATGGTGGCTTTGATATAAGGTTCTTCCACTCGGTCCATTCCCGATGGATCGGGTAAATCGGATGGGTTGTTGACCAAAATCGGAATGTTGGGATTCTTTTTGGTAAAGGCATGATAGGAAACGTTGGGGACAGTGGTTATGACCGCCATATCGTATTCGCGTTCCAAACGTTCTTGTATGATCTCCAAATGCAACATCCCCAAGAATCCACAGCGGAAGCCAAATCCCAACGCCATCGAACTTTCAGGTAAAAATACCAAAGAAGCATCGTTGAGTTTCAACTTTTCCATTGAACTCCTCAACTCTTCATATTCTTCAGTCACCACCGGATAAATACCGGCAAAAACCATAGGCTTTACATCTTCAAATCCATCAATTCTCGCGTCAGTCGGATTGAGTGCATCGGTGATCGTATCTCCAACTTTGACTTCTTGCGCTTCCTTGATGCCTGTAATCAAATATCCTACATCTCCTGTTCTCACTACCTTTTTCGGTGCTTGAGTCAATTTCAAGGTTCCTACTTCGTCGGCAAAATAATCTTTACCCGTGGACATGAACTTGATTTTTTGTTTGGAGTGTACTTCGCCATTCATCACCCTAAAATAGGTTTCTACACCTCTAAAAGGATTGTAAACCGAATCAAAAATCAAAGCTTGTAAAGGTGCTTTGGGGTCGCCTTTTGGAGCCGGAATCTTTTCGATGATGGCAGCTAATATTTGTTCAATCCCAAAACCGGTTTTACCACTGGCATGTAAGACATCTTCCATTTTACAACCCAATAAATCGATAATATCATCGGTTACTTCTTCGGGTTTGGCACTCGGTAAATCAATTTTATTGAGCACGGGAATGATTTCCAAATCGTGTTCCAATGCCAAATATAAATTGGATATGGTTTGCGCTTGAATACTCTGGGCAGCATCAACAATCAATAAGGCACCTTCGCAGGCGGCTATTGATCGGGAAACTTCGTAAGAAAAGTCAACGTGACCGGGCGTATCTATCAGGTTGAGAATATAATTCTCACCTTTGTATATATACTCCATTTGAATGGCGTGACTCTTAATGGTAATCCCACGTTCCCGTTCCAAGTCCATATTGTCGAGCAATTGTTCTTGCTTTTCCCTTTCGGTAACGGTATGTGTAAAATCGAGCAATCGATCGGCTAAAGTGCTTTTACCGTGGTCAATGTGTGCAATGATGCAAAAATTCCTAATATTCTTCATATTCTATAAAATCGGGTGCAAGATAGGAAATAGTTTTTTGAAATAAGAAATTAGAAATTAGAATTCAGAAATTTGTGTGATGGTTTGGTCCCGATTGAGATTGGTTATTGAGTTATTAGGTTATTAGGTTATTGGGATTTAGGGTTTGGTTATTGAATAATGGGTACCGCTTGTGAGGCAGGTTATTGGACCCGCCTTAATCTGCTATTAGCGAAATAAACCGGCGAAGCTAGTTATTGGAATTTGGATATTGAATATTGGAATTTGTATTCACAATTAATTCCCTAAATTTGTGGTTAAATCCAAATGCGTAACAACCCATATTCATGAGCTTCAGAACCGAAATCAATCCACAGGAAATTCAAAAACCTCAAGTTTCTATAGACTATACTTCCCACATTGGCTTGATGGGTTCGTGTTTTGTGGAACACGTGGGGCATAGGCTCAAGCAACACCAATTTAATACGTTGCTCAATCCCTACGGAATTTTATTTCATCCATTGGCTATTGAAAAAGCATTGAAAGATATCCAACTTCAAAAACAATACGAACAAAAAGATTTGATCCACGATCAAGGTTTGTGGCACAGTCCGCATCATCATTCCGATTTTTCTCATCCTCAAGCCGAAGTGGTTTTGCAAAAAATCCATCAAATGATGGAACAATCACATCTTTTCCTTCAAAAAGCTACACATTTTATACTTACTTTGGGAACGGCATGGGTGTATCATCACGTGGAAAGCGACCAACTTGTAGCCAATTGTCATAAAATTCCTCAAAAACATTTTATCAAACGGCTTTTATCTATAGCCGAAATCTCTAAAAGTCTTCAAAACAGTATCCAAATATTACATGCTTTCAATCCCAATATGCAAATTGTTTTGACAGTAAGTCCGGTGCGACACCTCAAAGATGGCATGCAAAACAATGCCTTGAGCAAAGCCCATTTATTATCGGCTATTCATGAAGTGACCGACGGTGTTAAAGTTTACTATTTCCCATCCTTCGAAATATTGATGGACGATTTGAGAGATTACCGGTTTTACAATTCCGATTGGTTACATCCCAATGAAACGGCTGTTCAATATGTATGGGAGGTATTTCAATCGACGTGGATGGAAACCCATACACAACAAATCATGCAGAAAATTGCCCAATTGCAAAGAGATTTAAATCACCGACCTTTTCATCCTGATTCGGATAAGCATTTGAAATTTCTAGAACATATCGAAAAACAAAAACGAGAACTGAAGGTGCAATATGGGATTGATTATCCCACCGAATAAATCAATTGCTTCTTCATTCGTTAAAAAAAACTTCAAACTATTGTTTCGTTTTTAGGAAACTTATATCTTTATAACCTGAGTTTGATTCATAAAAAA
>JAABRF010000085.1 GCA_011391075.1 Flavobacteriia bacterium
ATTGTTATTAATATTATCAACTTCTTGTCATCAAAAGAAGAATTTATTAATTTCAAAAGAAAACAAATTGGGAGGTATTTATGAGGCGGATGAAAATGGGAAAGAATTTGTTTTTTTTGACCGAGATTCAATTGTCAAATTAAATACTGATACCTATATTTCGTTCCAAGAATTTGAGAATTTATTATATGGCAAAGATGATTTTGAAATTGATACATTTTATATTGTAATGACAGAAGATGGTACTAAAAAACTATCACAACTTTCCCAAAAAAATATTAATAAATCTCTTTATTTTGTTGTTGATACTAAAATTGCAGCATCACCCGTATTGATTCAACCAATTGAATCAGGTAATATGGCAATGAGTTTGTCAAATGAAAAAATAAATAACTATATCTTGGATTATTTCAATAAATAAAAAGATCTAAATGGGACACAAAGCAGTTTGTTTGGAATGTAAAGTTTCATTTACTCAAGGAACGGATTTTCGTAATAGGAGAGAAGTGAATTGCCCTCATTGTCATATACCTATGATTTTGTTGCCTCATAGATTTAAACCACCCAAAAAATCGGAGAACAAAAAGTGGGAAACCGTCAAATTTCTAATAAATAAAGGTTTTTATTATCAACATATTTATGAATACGAAAAAGATATTAGACAAAACTATGTTGCCTATCCTACTGATTTGAAAGAAGCAAAAGAATTTGTAAATAAGTACCAAAACCAAGCAATAAAATAATTGATTTAAAATTAATTTATTAATATTCTAAATTAATGACAACACCTATCATTACAATCTTAAAAGATTTTCCTGAAATTGGTATTCCAAATAATCCGATAGTTTTATATAATGGAGGTCAACTTTTAGTATGTTTTGAAATCAGTCTTTCAGACAATAAATATGCAGTAATTGAATTTGAAGGAATGATTGAATATAAGGTAACACCTATCAACGACGAAGGAATTGGAAAACATAAATATGCAAAATTTGGTTTGAATTGGTATTCAATCCACGAAATTACAAATATTGAAGAAATTGAGTATTGGAAGTCAATTCAAACCAAATATTGGGTGTTTACTTTTCAAGATAGAACTGTTGAAGTTTTGGGAACAAAAATTAATATTGTGAATAATGATTGTGATGTTGTGAAGTTAAAATCAATAGTTTCGGATTTCACTAACAAATATGTGTAAATATTTTTCCCACTTATATAGTGCTATGACCTATGTTTATACTGAGTCAATTATTGCAAACCCCTTACTAAAGTGCTATAGAAATAGTTTAATATATATTTTTCTGTGTTTATTTAACCTTCTTAGAAAACCCCATAAAAATTCCACTACCCGGAAATTTGGCATCGTTCAACCAAAGGATTCTACCGCCTTTTATGGCGGTAAAATAAGCATCATACAGTTTGGATTTGCCTTCTATTTCAGAAAATTGAATTTGCCAATTGTTGGGAACGCTAAAAGTGCCATCTCCATCGGCTTGGGCTACATCGGTTCTGCCTCCAGAAGAATTGGTTGCTACTAATTGCCAATGGTATTTTTTTTCTGTTTTAAATTCAAACCACTGCGAGGAAGAATAGGTGCTCATGCCCGCACTGTTTCCGGTGTAATTATTATAATAAAAGGTGTTGCTGGAATAATGGTCGTTCCATTCTCCGGTGTTATCCAAATCAGAGACAGCCACGGCAAACTTGTTTCTGCTTGTCATGTTGTCCAATTTGTTATAAACTTCTGGTTCGTCGGCTTTCACAGTCACACCTTGTGCGTTGTCCACTACATAGCCACCCATATATTCAGTGATTTTTCCCCAGCGAATAGTTACCGGGTTGAAACCGAATTCTTGGGTAAAGGTTTTGGCATCTGGTGAAACAATTTCTAGCCATCCTGCACTACGGCGAAACAATACGACAAATACTTTTTTGCCAGTGCTGTTTTCTTTGGCATAACCCATCCCAAAATAGGGACGGTTGAACGCTTCTACATAAGCGGTTTTAAAATTCGTGAGATTTGTATAGCGCGGTGCAACCAAGATATTCCACGCAGCGCTGGTTAACTGATCAGGATCAGCTGGAAAGATGGTGCCTTCTTTGGGATAATGCAACAATACTTTGATACTACTTTTGCTCACTTCCACCCAATCTTCTTGTACGGTAGAAGTCCAACCGTCGTCAAAATTGGTGGTGTTGAAAGCATACGCATCTTTTTTGGAATGAGTTGGGGTAATGTTGTTTGATGTCGTAACGTTGCTTGGCGCAGTTTCTTTACCATTGTACAGTTTTACACTACCAATAAAGTCATTATAAATTTCTAAATATGGTGTAGCTGTAGCATTACAGACGATACTCACACAAGCATTGAAGCCGGAGTAGGTAGTGAGAATGGTGGCGACATTGGCATCATTGTACTTCCACAATCCGGAGCCACTCATCACGGTCCAACCTTCGGCAGTTTTGGGTTTTTCGGTTTCAGGTTTCGAAATGCCTGCGTAGTTTTTCACCACTAATTCCTGCCATTCATTATCGAAATCTTTTTGCATATTGCCTTTGGAAGTCGTATTTTTATAGACAATAATCTGACTCCAACTGCTACCGTCAATTTTGGAGAAAACCACCAAGTTGTTTTTAGTTTCTTTTGTCCAACCTTTGGGAGCTTCGTAAGTAACGATGTCAAATGTTTCGGTTTGCCCAAAAACGTGGGCTATCATGAGATATAATGCTAAGGTTAAAAAAGAATGTTTCATTTTTTAATGTGCTAATTTGTTAATGCGATGCACTGAGCGAAGTCGAAGTGTGCCAATGTGCCAATGTGTTAATGTGCCAATTTAGAAATGTGCTCATCTTTATAAATTTCTACTTTCTACTGTCTATTGCCTATTGCCTACTGCCTCTTGTCTACTGCCTCTTGCCTTTATAATCATAATAACTTCAAAGAGTTTTCAAAGGTTGATATTTTTGAGTGCCAATTTTAGTAGAGTCGAAAAAGTATTGATACAAATAATCAAAATTAAAATTATTGAGAATCGATTCGTTTAAATGCTTATAAGCAGGATCATCCAAAGTCCCACCTGACCACAAGATACTGAACCATTGCGGTTGATTGGTTTTGCATTGGGATTGAATTTCCGGTTTGATGGTATAAACGGGATAATTTTTAATGAGATTTGTGGTTTCATTTCCCGAGAATATATCATAACGGTTGATTAAATCGAATACATCAAATTTACCATTGCTTAAATATGCCGGTTCGCTAGACTTGTTTTTATATTTGGTTTTCAATTCATTCAAAAACATTTTGGCTGAAGTAACTTTTTCTTTGGCTATATTTAAATCATATTCATAATCTTTATACGAATCTTTAACTGCCGGATACTGTCTGTGTTCAGCTATTCTTTTTTGTTCATCCTTAAACCAATTGTTTATAGACGTTTCAGTTAAATTTAATACTTCACCTATGGTCAAATGTTGGAAAGGAAAAACACTATTTTTACTTATGATAATGAGTTTGGCATTGCTGGCACCACCAAAATCGGGTAAAGTTTTATGGTAATATTTTTTGATAACAGGATGTTGATTGGTGTTTTCTTGCAAATGATCCCAACGTGTTTCATCCGATTGAGGAATGGTAAAATAAAAAGTAGCATCTGAAGATAAAAAAGGGATTCCGTAATAGTCGGCATTGGGAACTTCATTGGCCATAATGCGCCATACATAGGCATGCGAAGTTTCATTAATCCATTTGTTTTGAGCATCTTTTTTTAGAAAAACATAAGAATAAACCACAGCCCCATAAGCATGTGGTAATGCTTTAACGTAGGCATTGTACAAACCTGCTTTAGGTAAAACCGTTTTTTTAACATCACCTAAAGTCCCTTTTGGCATATAACTCATCTGCATCCAATTGGCTATTTCGCCTGCTAGGGTTATTTGACTAGCCGAATAGGTTTTGTCTCCAACTTGTTGCGATTTTGTGGCAGATGTAAAATTGTACACTGTTTTCCAACCGATTACTTCGTTATCATAAGAATTCTTTTGCGCCTGCATATAATTTACAGATACAAATGCTATAATTAAAATAATATGTTTCATTTTAAAAAAATGAGTTAATGTGCTAATGTTTTAATCTTTACAAATTCTATAAATGTTTTACTTTCTATTGCCTAATGCCTATTGCCTATTGCCTATTGCCTATTGCCTATTGCCTTTACAAACTTTTAACTCCCTACTTCCCCAACGGCTTAATAGCCGCAGCATCATCTCGAGTGTCCTTGGTGGCATCGGCGCTAAAGATTTTGATTTCTTCTCCGTGGTGAATGGCTTCTACATTAACACTACCAATGCCCATAGTGCCTTTCAATTTTTCTTCCACGTTGAAAGTGCCTACTTGTGCTTCCACACCAGCTTCTGCTAATCCGCCCATATCTACAGGTGTAAAGTCACTATCAAAACGCATGTACATCATCCCTTTGGCTCCAAAGGCTAGGAACCCTGCATCAGCATCCACACCCAAGCCGAAAGCGATTTGAAATTCGCCGGTTTTCGTGTCTTTTTCAAAGGATAATTTTGCCAATTCGCCTCCTTCCACTTCATATCCTTTGCAATTGAATTTAAAATCGGCAAGTGCTGTTTTAAATTTGAAATTCACCGGACAGTTGGGACTATCTTCCACTAATTCTGCTGCTTTTATTTTTAGTAAATCTTGTTCATAATCTTTGCAATGAACGGTTATGTATTCGGGAGTAGGATAGAGGTTTTGAAAATCGGCGAATGTTAGCAATCTGCCGATAAAATCATGAACATACCCCACATAGGTCGCTTGATATGCATCTCCCGATTGCAAAAAAGCATTCCAATACAAAGATTGATTGATCCAATCGTAGTATTTAGGTAAAAGCGAACGTTCGGCAGCGTCGTGATTTTGTTTGGAAGCCGAAAGATATTCTTTTAGAAATTGCACTTTGGTTTTACATTCTTCGGCCGCATTATCATAACTTTTGTTTTGATACATATTATCAATTTTGTTATCAAATGCTTTTCGCAATTCTGTTTCCTTTTCAAAATAGGGCAACAACAATTTTTTAGTGCTCAATTGTTCCATTTGATCTTCTCCAATGAGTTTGATCATAAAAAGGGCTTTTTTAGCAAATGGACCTTGTACGATACCCATATGTTCTTTGTACATTTTGGAAAGGTCTTGGGTATCGGCGTTTGCTGTTGCTTCTTCTCTTTTTTGATACCATTGTCGGTGTAATTCCGTCAGGGCTTCGCGTTCGGCGAGTACTTCGGGAATAGCCAACCAATCTTCGGTGGCTGCAACCGGTTTCAATTTATATGCATTGAAGTATTCGGGAACCTCAGGTTTATTGATATCATTATAGGAAACCTTTAGTTTGGTTTTTTTAGCCAATTTCTCTGCAGTAGGTGAATAGCCTTTTTGAAGTGCTTTTTTGATATACACTTGTGCTTTGATGGGATCGCCTTTTTCCGCTTCTATGAGACCCATGGCGCAGTTCATTTCAAAATGTTGCGGATTGACTGCCAATCCGAAGGTGAAATATTTTTTAGCATTTTCAACGTCACCCAATGCCAAAAAACTTTGTCCCAGATTATTGGCAGTAATATCATTTTGGTATTGATTGTACAATTGTTGTTGTATTGGAAGGGCTTTTTGCGGATAACCGGTTTGCGCCAATACAAAAGCCAGATTATTGAGAACCAAATCGTCATCTGGATATTTTTCAGCGGTTTTCAATGAAATGTACACCGCCGATTTCAGTTCTCCTTTTAAAAACAATAAGATGGATGTATTTTTATCTTGATTGTTTTCAGCCCAAATTTTATCAGCTTGTGTTTTGATTTGAGATGCAATCTTGGCATTGGCTTCTTTAGACAAATTGGCGATGTATTGTCGAGTGGAAGTCTTGGTCAAAATTGGTAAACCACTCAAAAGTTTTGTTTGTTTGGCAGGAATAAACAAATTCGTTGCATCAGATGAAACCTTTACCCCGGAATCTTTCATTTCATCCATCACAGGTTGCATCGCTCGATATTCCTTCAGGGCTTCGTCTATTTCAGTCTGAGACATACCTTGTTGTTTCATGGCTTGTATCATCATTTGCTCCATTTGGGCTTGCTCTTTTTCCTTTCTAGGATTGTTTTGAGCAAAAAGAGAATTTGAAAGTAATGTAATTACCAAAACAAATTTTATAAACTGCATAGGATGTTGATTTTATAGATTCAATAAAAAATATTTTTTTTAATTGTAATACATTATATGTCAATTATTAATTTGTGATTATTTAACACTAGTGTCCCATTAAAATTGGGACGTTATTAATATTAAACAAATTTGGCTCATTAAGCCTAAAACGTTCATTGTCATTTTGAAATTTAGTTCTCTCAAAAAGGTCTCGAAGATGAGTTTTATCGGTCAATGATATACTCAAGATTTGCAAAACCTCATAAGTACTTCTGTCAAGATTCATATCTTTCTGGACAATTGCTACCAAGCAGTATGTACATATAGCAACGTAAATCTGGATTCGAACAGCATTTTCAGTAGTACCCCAGAATTTCTTGATTTTCAGATGTTGCTTTAGCCACTTAAAGAACAGTTCGACTTGCCAACGGTTCTTATAAAGTTCAGAAACCTGAAGAGCAGAAATGTGCATTGCATTGGTTAAGAATACAAGCTCACGCTTTTGTTCTTCATCCCAATATCTGACCATTCGGAGATGTTCTGGATAATATTGTCTGGGATAAAAACCTGTCAATTCAATCGTTACATCTGAAAGTACATTCTTGGGCA
>JAABRF010000086.1 GCA_011391075.1 Flavobacteriia bacterium
AATTAAAAACCGGACGTGAGGATTGTACTTGTACAGACCCCGAAAACACATTATTGCCGGTTTGTTCTATCAAAGTAAATAAAATAGAGCATTCTATTTTTTCATGATTAGCATATATTTTATTAGTCCATTTCGTCTGATTCATAAAATCGTTGACTGTAGTTTCCATCGTTTTGAAAACTTGTGGATTGGCACCTGCCACTTGTTCAGCGCTAATAACAACTTTACAATTCAATTCCTGAGCAACTAATGTTGATGTAAAGGCAAAAACCAAAAGAGACAATAGAAATTTATACATGATAAATAGTTAGTATTTGATTGATAATATCTTTGGCTACTTCTTTTTTACTTTGAAGTGCAAAAGTTGTTTTATTTTCAAAACGGTCAATGAATGTGACCTTGTTTGTGTCTTTTTGAAATCCGGCACCGAAGTCTTGCAATGAATTCAAAACAATAGCATCTAGATTTTTTCTTTTCAGTTTACCAAGTGCATTTTCCAATTCATTTTCAGTTTCCAATGCAAACCCTACCAATATCTGTTGTTTTTTAACTTTTCCCATTGCTGCCAAGATATCCGGATTTTTAACCAAAGTCAAAGTTAATTGATCCTCTGATTTCTTTATCTTTTGAGAAGCGACTTCTACCGGTTTATAATCGGCTACAGCTGCTGCTGCAATGACTAAATGCATTTGGTCATAATATTGAAATACCGCTTCATACATTTCTTGTGCGCTGGTGACATCAATCCGTTTGATGGGAAAATCATCACAAGATTGTTGTGAAGGTCCGGCTATTAAAACTACGTTTGCACCCATTCCGGCAGCTTGTTTTGCCAATTCAAAGCCCATTTTACCGGATGAATGATTACCTATAAAACGTACAGGATCAATAGATTCGTATGTAGGTCCGGCTGTAATCAGCACATTTTTTCCGTAAAGTGGTAATGATTTTTGAATATGTTGCTCCATGAAGGCTACAATCGTCTCGGGTTCAGCCATTCTGCCTTCACCAATAAGACCACTTGCCAACTCTCCGGTTTCAGCCGGAATGATGATATTTCCAAAAGAAGCTAAGTTGTCTAAGTTTTGAGTAGTTGAGGGATGTTTGTACATATCCAAATCCATTGCCGGAGCAATATAAACCGGACATTTAGCTGAGAGATAGGTAGCAATCAACAAATTATCGGCTGTACCTTTCACCATTTTGGAGAGGGAATTGGCTGTAGCAGGTGCTACTAAAAAATAATCTGCCCAAAGTCCCAATTCGACGTGACTATTCCACGTTTCATTTTCTTCATCATGACTTATAAATTCACTGACAACCGGATTTTTGGACAGCGTAGATAGGGTAAGTGGAGTAACAAACTCCATAGATTTTGGAGTCATTACAACCTTAACTTGAGCGCCTGCTCTGACAAACAAGCGAGTCAAGTGAGCGGTTTTATATGCAGCTATACCTGCGGTAACGCCCAAGAGGATATTTTTACCGCTTAGGATAGACATTATTCTTCAGATTGAGATTCGTCTAATGGATTTCTGAAATATACTTTACCTTGCAACCATTCTTCTACTGCCAATGCAGTAGCTTTTGGGAATTTTTCGTAGAATTTGGAAATTTCAATTTGTTCTTTATTTTCAAAAATTTCTTCCAAACCTTCATTGTGAGTTTCAAACTCTTTCAATTTATTGGTCAATTCTTCTTTCAAATCCAAGCCAATTTGATCAGCTCTTTTGGAAATGATACTAATAGCTTCAAATAAGTTTCCAACCGGATTTGCAATTTCATCACGATTGTAAGTAATAGTAGTTTTAGGTGCTTTAGATTCTTTTAGTTCCATTTTATTGTTTGGTTATACTGGTAATTGCGTTTAATTCATCTGTTAATCGAACTTTCATCTTGGCGACATCATCCTTATATTTGGATTCTTTGAAATTTCTTTCCAAACGTTCAATCGCTTGCAATGCTTCTTTAATCCGAACTTCTTTTTTCTCATCGATTGAATTCAAAGCCAAGTCATGAGCTGCTTTAGATTTATAAAACAAAGCATCTTCTTTATAGGATGTGCCTAAATTATCTGATAAAAAATTATCAAAGGCTACGACAGCTGCTTTGTATTGATAGGTATGATAATATTGGTAAGCAATATCAAATTGTTTTTTCTCCAATTTCAACTGCATCTCCTTAATATATTTATTGGCATCGGCTATTTTATCAGAATCTGGATATTTATTGATAAAATTTTGGAAGGCTTCAATGGCAGTATAGGTCTCTTTTTGATCCAGACTAGAACGTGGAGTAGATAAATAATAACTGTAAGCCGATAAATAAGAAGCTTCTTCCTTTTTTGTACTTCTAGGGTAATTTTTGGTAAAACGTTCAAAATGATACGCCGACATCAAGTAATTTTTGGTTCCAAAGTTGGATTGAGCCACCATGAATTGGATGCGTTCCATCTGAGGTTTTCCTTGAAAATCAGGCATTATTTTTTCAAATAGTTGTAAAGCTTTGTTGAACTTTCCGGCTTCAAATAATTTGGTAGCCAGTTCGTATTGTTCAACAGAATTCCCTTTATTTAAAACTTTAGAATATTCGCTACAAGACATTAACCCTAAACTGAGGGCCAACCATAACAGTATGTTTTTAATTTTAAGCATTTTGCAAAAGTAATAATAATCTTTTAATATGAAAATAATCTTTTAAAAATCAAGGATGCAGATTTAAGTTTGCACCGAGCAAATGTACTGTAAGCCCAACAAAGAGGCGTGAAACACATACTAAATGTTTGTTAATGTTAATTTCAAAAACAACCTTAGTCTTCAGTTAGGTTTTATTTAATTAAAACTTAAATTAAGACAAATAAATCTGCCTTTTTATCCTTATATCCATCTACTCCACTAAGGTTTGGTAGGTGCAGTTGCAATTAAAGCCCTAATATCTTTGTCAAATAGATAAAATCCACTTTTTTCATCCCCAATCAATTTGATTTTATCTAGGATTGTTCGGGCTGTTGCTTCCTCTTCAATTTGTTCGGCTACATACCATTGTAAAAAATTATGAGTTGCATAGTCCTTTTCCTGCAAAGTAATATCTACCAAATTATTAATCAATTGGGAAACTTTGATTTCATGTTGCAACAATTGTTCAAACATTTCTTTAACAGAACCAAATTGGGTAGGTGGCGCATCCAAAGCAGTAACAGCTGCATAACCGCCACGTTCATTTACATAATGTAATATTTTGAGCATGTGCATGCGTTCTTCATCGGCTTGAGCAAACATAAATTGGGCAACGCCTTCAAAACCGTTGGTTTCTGCCCAAGAAGCCATGGAAAGATAAATTTGTGAAGACTCTGCTTCGTATCTGATTTGATTGTTTAAAGCTTGTTGTACGTGATCTGATAACATATATTGAAATTAGAAATTAGAAATTAGAAATTAGAAATAAAAGAAAATATTAATGAAACCTTTTAATAGCTTCATTGAGTTGATTGCTAACCGGTGTCAATGGCAATCGCAAAACGTTTTCACAAAAACCTTGATGGGCCAACATGGCTTTGATTCCGGCCGGATTTCCTTCTGCAAATATCATATCGATGGCTGGCATTAGTTTATAATGTAATGCGTATGCTTCTTTCGCATTTCCGGCTAAACCCAAACGAATGGCATCCGAAAAAGCACGTGGCAAACCTTGTCCGATAACCGATATCACACCGGCTCCACCAGCCAATGTCATGGGTAATGCCAACATATCGTCTCCCGAAATGATGTCAAAATCATCGGGTTTGGTTCGAAGTAATTCCAAAGACTGAGCCATATCGCCGGCTGCTTCCTTGATTCCGATGATATTCTTAAAATCTTGTGCCAATCTGATTACAGTTTTAGGTTCCATATTTTTTGCTGTACGTCCTGGAACATTATACAAAATGATTGGAATCGGACTGGCAGCTGCCAATGCTTTGAAATGTTGATACAAACCTTCCTGAGATGGTTTATTATAAGCCGGAGAAACGGATAATACAGCATCAAATCCCGTTAAATCCCTAGATTGTAATTCTTCAATCAATGCCTGTGTATGATTGCCTCCTATCCCGATAACTAACGGAACCCTACCTTTATTAACACTTACAAAATGAGCTGCTATTTGAGTTTTTTCGGTATCGGTAAGTGTTGCCGCTTCGGCTGTAGAACCCAAGGCTACTAAATACTCAATTCCATTTTGAATCAAATGATTGATAATACGGGTTAAAGATTCAAAATCAACAGATAAATCGGAGTGAAAAGGCGTAATCACTGCTACGCCCGTGCCTTTAAATTTGGACATGTTAAATAATTTTAAGAATGCTGAGGTATTTGACCAATTCGGATATAAATACATCCATAAGGGTAGGTTCTACCTTCATGATGATGTTGTAAAATTCTGGATTATTATCGGCGTAACCTACTTTCATTTTGGCTTTGACTTGTGCCACAATCAATTGTTTTAAAGGCGTATTTTGCGGTATAAAATCAATTAATAAATCGTATTGCGGATCTAGAAAATGGCGTAATTCAGGAGATTGAATATCCCCTTTCCAATTGACCTCATTGGTCAATAAAACTACACCTTTAAATTCGTTGTAATTGGATTTCTTATGTTTAATAGTCAATATATTAAAGTGTGTATCATCCAAATCCATTTGCTTTTGCAATTGTTTGAAAAAAGTGTAATTAAAGGATGATGATTCATCGACTAAAAGTGCTACGTTTCGTATTTTGGATAACTCGGTTTTCTGGAGTTGCATTTCGTGGCTCGTTAAAGCCAATTTAATTTTTTTACGAATAAAATAATGCTGAATTCCCATTTAATCTCTATTTTTACGCTTCTCAATTGAGAAATACAAATTTATCTATTTTATTTGATTGAACGATATGCCAACCTCTAAACAAACGTTAAAAACAATCTTTATTTTAAGTTTTGTTTCTTTTATTTTTATTATCGCACAAAGTTGCGCTCCCAAAAATTTGGTTTTAACCAAAATGGAAGGAAAACAAATAGCTATTGACTCCACTATGGCAACTGATGCTGCCATAGAAGCATACGTAGCTCCGTATCGCGAAAGATTGGAGTCTGAAATGAATACGGTCTTAGCCTATACACCTATAGAATTGACCCGTGAACGCAATGAACCGGAAACGCCACTTGGCAATTTTCTCGCTGATTTATGTTATCACAAAGGTAATAAAGTGTTCAACAGTCGTACCGGCAAAAATATCGATTTTGTTTTACTCAATATTGGCGGTGTTCGCGCCTCCATCGGTAAAGGTGATGTTTATGTAAGAAACGCTTATGAAGTCATGCCTTTTGAAAATAGTTTGGTCGTAGCCGAACTCACGTACGACAAAGTTCAGGAACTCTTCCAATACTATGGTGTATCGGGAAGTGCTCATCCTATATCCAAGCATTTGAAATTGGTCTTCAATGGCAAAACATTGGAAAGTGCAACCCTCAACGGTGCTGCATTGAATCCAAATCAAACTTATTTTGTCTTGACCAATGACTACCTCATCAACGGTGGCGATAACATGAACTTCTTTTTGAATCCGATATCTACAACGGTTTTGGATTACAAAGTGAGAGCTGCCTTACTCGACGAACTCCACGAGATTGACACGATTCAATCGCATTTGGACGGAAGAGTTGTAAGGAAATAATACAGAAATTAAATTAAAAATTCCAATAAACAAATTCCAAAATCCAATAACCAAATTCCAATAAACAATTAACCAACAACTTACCTTGCCAAAGACAGGCCAATAACCTAATAACCTAATAACCCAATAACTTTAAACTCCAACCCAATCATCCAGCACCCAACACCAACATGCAAAGACGTCATTTTATCAAACAAAGTACAGCTACTCTCGGACTTTTGAGTTTGAGCAGCTTACCGCTGTATTCATTCGAAAAAAACAATACCAAACACATCACCATTCTGCACACCAATGATGTGCACAGCCATATTGATCCTTTTCCTGCCAATGATTCGCGCAATCCCAACCAAGGTGGTGTTGCTCGACGTGCTTCATTGATCCAACAAATCAGACAGGAAAATCCCCATACATTGTTATTGGATGCCGGAGATATTTTTCAAGGTACGCCTTATTTCAACTTTTATGGTGGTGAATTGGAAATCAAATTGATGAGCATGATGGGATACGATGCTGCTACCATTGGCAACCATGATTTTGACAATGCCGTAGATGGCTTATATGCTCAAATGCCACATGCCACATTCCAGTTTCTTTCGGCAAATTACGATTTCACCAATACCGTTATGAACGGACATGTCAAACCTTATACAGTCTTTGTAAAAGATGGCGTAAAAATAGGCGTATTCGGTTTGGGAATTGAATTGGCAGGATTGGTCGATCCACGCATGTACAAAGAAACCAGATACCTCGATCCCTTGGGAATAGCACAGGATATGAGTCGCATACTCAAAACGCAAGAAAAATGTGATTTGGTCATATGTTTATCACACTTGGGTTATCAATATAAGGAAGAAAAAATGTCTGACTTGAAACTTGCCGGATTGACGCAAGACATTGATTTGATTATAGGCGGACATACACATACTTTTTTAAAAAAACCTACGGTTACCAAAAATGCCATCGGGAAAAATGTATTGGTC
>JAABRF010000087.1 GCA_011391075.1 Flavobacteriia bacterium
ATCCCTACCTTTGTCATTCGATTTAGATACTTTAAAAATGTCAAATAAAATAATAGATCCTTTTACCAAAAGTGCCAAAACACCCTTACGTCCCGATGCATTTGAGTTGAGTGACGCTGAAAAAATCGAACGTCTGGAAAAAAATGTATTGGAAATGATGCAAACATTGGGCATGGATATGACCGACGACAGTTTGCGTGATACCCCAAAAAGAGTTGCCAAAATGTGGGTCAAAGAGATTTTTGCCGGCTTACATCCCGAAAATCGCACCAAGATTTCGGTCTTTGAAAACAAATACAAATACGGTGAAATGCTCATCGAAAAGAATATCGGTGTGCATTCTACCTGCGAACACCATTTACTACCCGTTGTGGGTAAAGCCCACATTGCTTATATTTCCAATGGCACCGTGATCGGTTTATCCAAATTGAATCGCATCGTCAGACATTACGCCAAACGACCTCAAGTGCAAGAACGCATGACCAAGCAAATCGTGGAAGACCTCCAACAAGTCCTCAATACCGAAGATGTAGCCTGTATCATCGACGCCAAACATTTTTGTGTCATCACCCGTGGGATAGAAGATATTAACTCTAGCACCGTTACATCCGAATTTTGCGGCAAATTCAAAGAACCCGAAACCCGACAAACATTTTTGGATTTGTTGAATTTACAAACAGATTTGAAGGAATAAAAATGAATGGTTATGAGCATGATTTTTTAAAATCAGACTCTACTAAATTAGATTGTAAACAAGATCGGAGATTTATTTCAAAGAAACAATTCAGACTTAATTGGTGTAGGTAGACAACTCGTTACCCCAATTTACCTAATGCAATATTTTAAAAACCAACTCCTTCAACAAGTCGTCTTGTTCCATATCTCGGGCGCCAACGCCTTTGCTCTTCATATCGGCTTCTCTCAAGTAACCGATGATTTCTGACACTTTTCGCATCGGATAATTTTTACCGGCTTCCATGTAATCTCCGGCAAAAAATGGGTTGACTTTGAGTAAACTCGCCACAGCTGCCTTGTCGGTTTTATGGGTCAAACTGTGAAATTGCAACAATTGGGTAAAGAAAGCATGCAATAAAGAAATGGTGACTACTGTAGGGTTGTTTTTGGGATTCTGGGAGAAATATTGTATGATTTGATTGGCTTTTACCACGTTTTTCGTACCTATGGCTTTACGCAATTCAAAATTGTTGAAATCCTTACTGATGCCAATATTGTCTTCTATGTCTTTGGGTGTGATGGCATGTCCTTTGGGTAAAACGATAAAAAGTTTGCCCAATTCATTGGCAATACGACTTAAATCGGTGCCTAAAAATTCGACCAACATCAAAGCTGCTTTGGGTTCGATTTGATAGCCTTTGGGTTTGATAAAAGTAGCAATCCAAGCCGGTACTTGATTGTCGTATAAAGGTTTGCTTTCAAACATAACCCCTACACTGGCCAACTTTTTAAAAACCAACTTGCGTTTGTCGGGAGACTTGTATTTGTAATTGAAAACCAATACGGTACTAGGAACGAGATTGTTGATATAAGGCTCCAGTTGGTCAATGCTTCGCGATAAATCCTGCGCTTCTTTCACTATGATTACTTGGCGTTCAGCCATCATCGGAAATCTTTTGGCATTGGAAATAACTTCACTCATATCCACATCTCTCCCATATAAAACCATTTGATTAAATCCCTTTTCATCCTCAGTCAATACATTTTTTTCTATATAATCAGAAATCTGATCTATAAAATAAGGCTCATCCCCATATAAAAAATAAATGGGTTTGATCATTCCTTTTTGGATATCATTGATGATTTCTTCGTAGGTCATGGGTGGGTTTAAAGTTTAAAGTTTAAAGTTTAAAGTTTAAGGTTTAAGGTTTAAGGTTTGAGTGATTAGGTATTTGGGGGGTTGGAATTTGGAATTTGGAATTTGGTTATTGGAATTTGGTTATTGGAATTTGGATTTGGTTATGTGAATTTGGAATTTGGTAATTGGAATTTGGAATTTGAAATTTGGTTATTGGAATTTGGTCCCGATAGCTATCGGGATTACAACCTAGTATTCCTGCTTATCTTTCTTATTTTTCCAATTGTCAAAAACGGGAATGGCTTCTTCGCGAAGGATTCGCAAAAAGGGAATTTCTCTTTTTTCGATGGCTTTTTCCAATTCGTCGTAAATAAATTGGTCGTCAAAATCTACAGCAGCAGCATCGATGCGATCACCGGCAAAAAACACTTGTTTGGGTCGCGCCCAATAAATAGCTCCCAAACACATCGGGCAAGGTTCACAGGAAGTATATAACGTACAATCGTCCAATTGAAATGTATCCAATTCCTTACAAGCCCTGCGAATAGCTGTGACTTCGGCATGTGCGGTAGGATCATTGGTCGAAGTGACTTCATTGTGGGCTTCAGCTATGATTTTGCCATCTTTGACAATGACAGCGCCAAATGGGCCACCTGCATTCTTATCTATTCCGCTTTGTGCCAATTCGATGGCTCGGCGCATGAAAAATTCGTGGTTGTCTGACATTTGTGATTTTAAAATTATAATTTAAATCTCCCTATATCGGGATATTTGGCTGCACTTGTCGCAGCCTTGAAACAGAATTCTCGCCACTATTTATTTTAATAATATCGAAAATCCCTTTCATTTTGCTTTTTGAAAAGCCAGCAAATTTAAGGCTTTTTTCTCAAAAATCACTTCAACATCAAACGATTTCCTCGCATGATTCCATATACTTCTCCTTTCATTTTCTTGCCTAAAAATGCTGCGTTTTTGGAAGTCGATAGGATGTCTTTTTCTGAGAACACCCAAGTAGAATCGGGATTGAAAAAGGTCAAATTGGCTTCGGCTCCTTCCTTGATTTCAGGTATAGGCAATTTGAAAATGATTCTTGGATTGGTCGTAATGCATTCGATGATTTCATCCAATTCAAGAACGGTATTTACTGCTCCAAAGAAACTCTCCAACCCGATGCTGCCAAATT
Source organism: Flavobacteriia bacterium (assembly GCA_011391075.1). Taxonomy (GTDB): domain Bacteria; phylum Bacteroidota; class Bacteroidia; order Flavobacteriales; family Flavobacteriaceae. The sequence goes on from JAABRF010000087.1 coordinate 2,997, forward strand.
TGGCATAAGAAAACTCCTTCATCTTATTGTCAATATCCAAAGGTTGATGGTCACTGGTCAACAACGCAATCGTACCTTCTTTGACGCCTTTTTGAAGCGCTTTCAAATCTTTTTCATTGCGCAAAGGCGGATTGACTTTGAAATTGGTATCAAAATTTTCCAATTCGGCATCTGTCAATACCAAATGATGTGCGGAAACACTGCAACTCACTTGCAAACCTTTTTTGTGGGCTTCCTTGATCTGTTTGACCGATTTTTCTGTAGATATGGTAGGAATGTGTAGTTTGCCTTCTGTGTATTCCAACAACTGCAAATCTCTAGACACTTGCAATGCTTCACTTAAATCGGGTGTACCTTCAAAACCCAAACTCAAAGTAAAGGCGCTTTCATTGGCCTTATTGCCGTAGGAAGTCGACACTTCTTGCGGAAAACTCATCAATAAACCGTCAAATGATTGGCAATATAACAAACCCATTTTCAACAAATTGGCATTTTGAATAGGTTTTTTTGAATCGTAAAAAGCAATGGCTCCGTTTTGCTTCATGTCATACAATTCAGCCATATCACTTCCATTAGCCGATTTGGTAAAACAACCAATGGGATGCACTTCGGTAGCCGCATCCTGACTCTTGAATTTCAAATAATTGACACCACTACTGTCATCAATCATGGGATTGGAATTGGGATTCAACCCAATGGCAGTAAAACCACTCAAAGCGGCTACCCGCAAACCATTTTCTAAGGTTTCTCGTTCTTCATATCCCGGTTCGCCAAAAGAAACACTTGGATCCATCCAACCAATAGAAATATGCAAATTGGGCAAATTAATCTCGGGGTAGGCTTCTTTATTTTCAATCTTTTTATCCATTTTTTGAATGACCCCATCTGCGATTAGCAAATCTCTTTTTTGACGGTGCAATGGATGTTGAGGAGCGATAATAGTAGCTGATTTGATGAGATAGTTCATGAGTTAAAAATTTCGGTAAGGTTACATATACTTGATTAAAGCTATTTCAATCAACAAAAATAGCAGTGCCAAAGCCATAAACCACTTGAAATAAGTCAAGATATTTTGAGTGTCAGACAAAGCGGTTAAAGCTGATTTTATTTGGTTAAATTGATGCGTATTCGGGTTTTGATTTGTGATTTGATCTACGTTCCAGTAGGACAATCGACTTTCTTCTTTGGGGATATTAAATGCCAAAGATTGTAAGACTTTATCGGCGTATTGGACTTGGTAAAAACCTTCTTTCTGCGGCTGATCTCCCGTTGTCAAAATGACTTCTTCTTCGTGTATTTGTTGCGCAGGGATAACACTTTCGGCTCCATTAACCAAAGTGAGTACTTCGTCTTTGTGCAATGTGACCGAAACAGAAATGGGCTGCATAGTTCCGATGCGGTAACTCAATTGATTTTGCAAAACGCTTTGCTTACCCATATTGTAAAAAACGGGTACTACCAGCGGTGAACTCGTAAAATTGCTATACGCTTTTTGCATTGGTGCAGACACCCAAAACACTTTACCTGCCCCAATGTTGAATTGTGAAATAAAAGGACTTTGATCGGCGAAACTCAATACAGGCATTGCCAAATTAAATTTCCCTACAAAATAGGTATTTACATCAGGATACTGGAAATTGGTTACTTCTTTCTCAAAAACCCGTTCCAGTAAAGGATGAGAAAAATGTATTTTGGTTATAGACAAGGTGTCTTTCCTGACAATTTGCAAAGTCCCTATTTTCAAAACTGAAAACAATGCATTGAGATTTTCAAGGGAAGTTGTTGCATTGGGAATAAGCGTCAGAGAACCACCTTTTTCAACAAACTCCAATAATTTGGAATGTAAACTCGATGGAATTTCGGCTACTTCATTCATTACGATCAATTGATTCTCATCAATAGATTCAAATGAAACCTGTTGGATGGATTTGGATGTCACCTTAAATTCGTCGTCCGTATAAATTTTATTCAAAAAAGAAGTTTCTTGTGTAGCGAGCAACACATTTATAAGGGATGGTTTTTGAAAAGCGATGTAATAAGTATTGTCAAATGGGAAAGTATCCTCGTAATTCAAAACCAATTTCACTTGATTCAAATCGCCGGAAACACGCAAAGTCGTTTCTATTGTTTGATTTTCGGGAACAGATACATTGGTTTTAGCCAATAAAATGTTCTTTTGAAAGGCACTTATGTCTACCTGATCGGCTTTTTCCCCTTGATTTTGAACGCGAATGGTCAATATTTGATAATCGGTGGCATATTCAGAGACGTAAACCGAATCGATGGCTAAGTTTCGTTTGAGTTTGGGAAACAAAGGAATGAAATCAACTTCGAAATCGGCAAAATCAGGTAAGTTTTCTGATTCGGAGTGCTTTTGAAAATCGGAAATCCACAAAACCTTGTAGTTCTTGTTGGGATTGCGTTGGATGTATTGTTTTATTTTGACAATCAAGGAAGCCATATTTGACTTTTGATTGCTGTAATCGAGCAACATCAAGGCTTCTTTCAAAGCATCTCTATCCAAATCCATTTGAAATTGGTCATGAGTCATCAAGGAAAAACTACCTATCGAAGGTACATTTTCCATGACATCTTGAGCCGCTCTTTTGAGCAAAACCCCTTGTTCACTTTTGGCTTGCAAACTGATGGAATTATCGATAAAGATGATGGTTTCCCAATCTTTAGCAGTATCCGATTTCGAAAAATAAGGTTGGGCAAAAGCCAGAATCATCGCAGCCAGAGCAGCCATTCTACTCATCAGAATCAACCATTTTTTTAAACGAGAACTCTTGCGCGTTTGCAATTCAATTTCCTTTAAAAACCGAACATTGGTAAACGGAATTTTGACAAACCGTTGCAATTGGAATAAGTGAATAAAAATGGGAATCAGTAAAGCGAATAAAGCGTAAAGTATTTCCGGGTGCTTAAATTGCATTTTCTAAAGATTTGTCAAAAATAGAAATTATTTTCACATTCTCAAAGACAAATTAAACAATTACATCACAAAAGTAAAAAGTATGCTATGCACTTGAATTTTTTGAATAAAATAAAGACCTTTTACAAATATAGGGAATACTTATTACTAAACACATGTCAGGACTCTTGCGGGGCTTTTTTGGAGAAAGAGTAAATGATTCTTACGATTACATCTTTAATTAAACTGTCAACCATTTTTAATGCGAGTTACCATCTATCAACAAAAGCAACAGAGATCGTCTCTTTCTCAGCATTTACATCCAAACTCAATGTTCTATTCAGTATTTTTTAACTACATATAAGTATATAATAGTTTTATTTTCTTTTTTCATACTATATATCATCATATTTTGAAATATTATTCTATTTTTGCCCTGTATAAATTAATGTCAATATGAACCTTTCTTTTTCATACCTTATCAATATGATGATGCGACGCTCCATAACAGCGGGGATAATGTATTGACATTTTTTTAATAATTGTTTCAAAAACCGCTGCAGCCTCCCTGTAGCGGTTTTTTTTTAATCGTAAATCAAAACTCGATAGATATCAAGGACTAAAATCTAATCCCGATAGCTATCGGGACTAAAATCGTAAATCTAAAATGAACACACATCAATTCGCAACCCAAGC
>JAABRF010000088.1 GCA_011391075.1 Flavobacteriia bacterium
ACAGTATCCAACGTAAATTTACTCGCATTGACCAATGCCAAGCCATAAAAAATTAACGAAATTGGGGCTACTATACCAAAAAGTTCATGTTTCAATAAAATGAGTCCGAAGATGGCTCCGGTGGCTAACGGGATTAGAAAGTGAATTAAAAGTAACTGAGTGGTTTTATCCCAAATTTTTTCATTGTTTTTTTTGGCTTTTTGAATGGTCAAAAACACGGCAGTGGTGATGGCAAAAAAAGCTACACCCAAAGCAATACCCACCAATTTGTAAACTAGGGATATGTTTTCAGGGCTATAGCTCCTCAAATAAAGGGTTTGTTCTTGCAATAAAAGATAAGCTAAAATTGAACCAATCAAGGCATACACACCAGCCAACATGCCACTCAAACCACTGAGCGAAATAAAACGAGTGGATTTATGCATCAAACTTCTGATGTCTTTCAGATCTTGTAAATATTTTTCAGTATCCATATTAAAAGTACTTTGAATTGCAAAGTAAATGTAAATTTTTACTTCAACAAAATTTTAATCCATTAATTTTTTAAATTTGACTGTTTTTTAACATTTGATTGGCTCAACGTTCAAGTTGTCCATAGTTTTTTATTTTATTTTTATAGAGAACTAAAACTAATAACCTAATAGCCGGTTTATCTCGCTTATAGCGGTACTAGGCGGGCCCAATAACTCAATAACTTAATTACCAAATAATCATGGAAGCAAAACAACAAGTTCTAGAAGCAATGAAAAAAGCAGGTATCCCTTTAAATGCAAGTAAAATTGTAGAATTGACCCATTTGGATCGTAAAGAAGTTGATAAAGCAATGAAGGATTTGAAGAAAGACGGAAGTATTGTTTCCCCTAAGAATTGTTTTTGGCAACCAAAATAGTTCTGGTTAATCTTTTGTATTTATAAGATTCTTTATTTTCAAAAGGTAATTGGTGCAAATGTAGAAAGTACATCATTTTTTAGAGTTCAAAGAATCATTCAGTAATTTCTATCGATTCGTAATTAATTTTGTTTGCAATCATTTCAATTAATTTATTTAGAATTAATGTATTGATTTGTTAAAATTTCTGTTTTTGAAACATTAAATTAAAGTTACAATATCAAGTAATTTCTACAAATAATTTTACTTCCCAAAGTATTTTATTACTTTTGCCAAAACCTAATGGTATGCACCGCACTAAATATATTTTTGTTACCGGAGGCGTGACGTCTTCACTTGGAAAAGGCATTATTGCTGCTTCTCTAGCCAAATTACTTCAGGCTAGAGGTTACAGAGTTACAATTCAAAAATTGGATCCTTATCTCAATATTGATCCGGGAACACTCAATCCTTACGAACATGGTGAATGTTATGTTACCAATGATGGTGCAGAAACCGATTTGGATTTGGGACATTACGAACGATTTTTGGATACTCCTACTTCCCAAGCCAATAATGTTACCACTGGTCGTATATATCAAGCAGTAATTGACAAAGAAAGACGTGGTGATTTTTTGGGTAAAACCGTTCAAATCATTCCTCACATTACCGATGAAATTAAATACAGAATCCAATTATTGGAACAATCTGGTGATTACGATTTGATTATTACCGAAATAGGAGGGACCATTGGTGACATTGAATCTTTGCCTTATGTAGAAGCGGTACGTCAATTGATGTGGGAAATGGGAAGGGAAAATGCACTGGTCATTCATCTTACTTTATTACCCTATTTATCAACAACCGGTGAATTAAAAACCAAACCTACCCAACATTCCGTCAAGATGCTTATGGAAAGCGGTATAAGCCCCGATATACTGGTTTGCCGAACCGAACATCACGTTACAGATGAAATCCGAAACAAGTTGGCATTATTCTGTAATGTAGAGAAAAGAGCAATTATTGAATCAATCGATGCCGAAACCATTTATGATGTGCCCTTGTTGATGTTGGATGAAGGTTTAGATAGAGTTGTTTTGGAAAAATTGAAGCTATCCACAGCTCAGTCTCCAGATTTAAGTAAATGGAATGAATTTCTAAGTAAGTTTAAGAATCCATCTCAAACTGTAGAAATTGGATTGATTGGTAAATATGTGGAACTACACGATTCTTATAAATCCATTGTTGAAAGTACAATTCATGCAGGTGCTGTAAATGACACAAAAGTGAATATTCACTGGATTCATTCTGAAGATTTGAATTCGGATACAGTTAAAGCCGAATTGACCGGTTTGCATGGAATTATTGTAGCTCCGGGATTTGGACCAAGAGGAATAGAAGGTAAAATTAAAGCGGTGCAATTTGCAAGAGAACATCAAATTCCTTTCTTTGGAATATGTTTAGGTATGCAAATAGCAGTTATTGAATACGCTCGTAATGTTATGCATATGAACGAGGCCAATTCAACAGAAATGGATGAAAATACCCCATTTTCTGTTATTGACCTGATGAGTGAACAGAAAACAATTACCAATAAAGGTGGTACAATGCGATTGGGTGAATGGGATTGTGAATTATTACATGATTCTAAAGCTTATGCAGCATACGGACATTCAAAATTAAAAGAACGACACAGACACCGTTATGAGTTTAACAATAAATTTCTACAAGCTTTTGAGCAGGCTGGTCTACAAGCCGTAGGATTCAATCCAGAAACCCGTTTAGTTGAAGTTATCGAAATTAGAAACCATCCTTGGTTTGTAGGTGTTCAGTTTCATCCTGAATACAAAAGTACAGTGCTGAATCCACATCCATTATTTGTTGGCTTTATCAAAGCAGCTTTAGTTAACAAAGGAATTAAATAAAAACAAAAAAAACCCTTCGAAAACGAAGGGTTTTGTATAATAAGTAAGAATTGTTCAACATTTATTTTACTCTATCCACAATTGCCTTGAAAGCATCGGGATGATTCATCGCTAAATCGGCTAAAACTTTACGATTTAAATCGATTTGATTAGCTTTGAGTTTTCCCATAAATTGAGAATAAGACATTCCGTGTAATCTAGCTCCAGCGTTAATACGTTGAATCCACAATCCGCGGAAAGTTCTCTTTTTTGCTTTACGGTCTCTATAGGCATATAATAATCCCTTTTCGACCAAGTTTTTGGCTACTGTCCAAACGTTTTTACCACGTCCGAAGTATCCTTTTGAAATCTTCATGAGCTTTTTTCTTCTGGCTCTTGAAGCTACTGAATTGACTGATCTTGGCATAATTCTAATTGTTTTTTGTAGTAGGCGATTATAAACTAAAATTCCAAAAATTAAATCTCAAATTCCAAAACAAATGGAAAATAATTCTAAATTCTAAATTCTAAATTCTAAATTCTTAATTGGAAGCACTACTCCATGGTTACTAATTAATCCTTTTGTTGATTTACAAATAGCTGGTATTCCCTTACTATTTCAAACTCAACATTTCTTTCACTGCATTTACATCACTTTTGTGAACTAATGTATCATGCGTAAGTTTCAATTTGCGTTTATTTGACTTTTTAGTTAAAATGTGTCTTTTAAACGCGTGTTTTCTTTTGATTTTTCCTGTACCGGTCAACACGAAGCGTTTTTTGGCACTAGATTTCGTCTTTTGTTTTGGCATTGTTTCTTCTATTATTTCCTTACTTATTATATAGTTTTATAGGTCAAATGACTTGTTCATTTAACTTTTATTTTTTCTTTTTGGGTTGAATGGTAATAATCATTCTTTTACCCATTAAAATAGGTAAACCTTCAGGTTTACCGTAGTCATCCAAGTCTTGAGCCAACCGGAGTAATAAAATTTCTCCTTGGTCTTTGTATATGATGGCTCGTCCTTTAAAAAACACAAAAGCTTTTACTTTAGAACCTTCTTCCAAAAACTTAATGGCGTGTTTTTTCTTAAATTCGTAGTCATGTTCATCGGTTTGTGGTCCAAATCGAATTTCTTTAACTACGACCTTAACTGCTTTAGCTTTTTGAAGTTTCTCTCTTTTCTTTTGCTCATACAAGAACTTCTTATAATCGGTAATTTTACATACCGGTGGATCAGCATTTGGAGAAATTTCTACCAAATCTAATTCCATTTCACGTGCCATATCCAAGGCTTTTCTTGTTGGATAAACACCCATTTCAACGTTTTCACCTACCAAACGCACTTCCGGAACTCTGATGCGTTCATTGATTTTATAGGGTTCTTCTTTTACTTGCTTACGAGGATCTCTCCTTCCAAAGTTGTTTGTTGTAGCGATAATATATTAAATTTTAGTTAGACTTAAACTTTTCAACTGTATTTTCGATTTCTTCTTGAACCATTTTTATAAAAGTGGGGATATTGTATACACCTACATCACCACTTCTATGTCTTCTGACGGATACTACACCATCGTTCTCTTCATTCTCTCCTACAATGAGCATATAAGGAATCTTGTTGGTTTCAGCATCGCGAATTTTTTTACCGATGGTTTCTACTCTTTCATCAATCAGCGTGCGAATATCCGAATTTTCTAACAACTGCAAAACATTTTTTGCATAATTTTGATATTTATCACTGATAGGCAATATGATAACTTGCTCGGCAGCCAACCACAAAGGGAAGTTGCCTCCTGTATGCTCCAATAAAATTGCTATAAATCTTTCCATAGATCCAAAAGGTGCACGATGAATCATTACTGGTCTATGTAATTCATTATCAGAACCTTTATAGGTTAAATCAAACCTTTCTGGTAAGTTATAATCCACTTGTATAGTACCTAATTGCCATGTTCTACCCAAAGCATCTTTAACCATAAAGTCCAATTTAGGTCCGTAAAATGCAGCTTCACCATATTCTATTACTGTACTTAAACCCTTTTCTTTAGCAGCTTCAATAATGGCATTTTCTGCTTTTTCCCAATTTTCATCTGTACCAATGTACTTTTCACGTTTAACTTTATCTCTTAAAGAAACCTGAGCTGTGAAATTTTCAAACCCTAATGTACGGAATACATATAATACAATATCAATTACATTCTTAAATTCAGAATTTACTTGCTCTGGTGTGCAAAATATATGAGCATCATCTTGAGTAAATCCTCTAACACGGGTTAATCCATGCAATTCACCGCTTTGTTCATACCTATATACTGTGCCAAATTCTGCAAAACGTTTGGGCAAATCTTTATAGGAGTAATTTTTAAAATTATATATTTCGCAATGATGCGGGCAATTCATGGGTTTAAGTAGAAACTCTTCACCTTCTTTAGGTGTATGGATGGGTTGAAAACTATCAGCACCATATTTTTCATAATGACCTGAAGTTACATACAGTTCTTTTTGACCGATGTGTGGCGAAACAACCATATCGTATCCGGCTTGTTTTTGCACTTTTTTTAAGAAATTCTCTAAGCGTTCTCTGAGTGCTGCTCCTTTAGGTAACCACAAAGGTAAACCTTGACCTACTTTAGCAGAAAATGTAAATAGTTCCAATTCACGACCTAATTTTCTATGATCCCGTTTTTTGGCTTCTTCTAGCATTTCGAGATAATCAGTCAACATTTTTTGTTTAGGAAATGAAATTCCATACAAACGAGTCAATTGTGGATTTTTTTCACTACCTCTCCAATAAGCACCCGCAGCACTAGTGATTTTCACAGCTTTTATGATTTCAGTATTGGGAATATGTCCGCCTCTACATAAATCAGTAAAATCATCATGATCACAGAAAGTAATTTCTCCATCTTCCAAGTTTTCAATTAATTCTACTTTGTAAGGGTTTTTTTCTTTTTGGTATAGTGCTAATGCTTCAACTTTTGAAACACTTCTCAGTGTAAAAGTATGTTTACCTCTTGCAATTTCAAGCATTTTTTCTTCAATTTTTGAAAAATCTTTATCTGTGATAGTTTCATTTCCAAAATCAATATCATAATAGAAACCGTTATCAATAGCTGGACCAATGGTAAGTTTTGCTTCTGGATAAAATTTCAAAACAGCCTGAGCCATAAGATGGGCAGATGAATGCCAAAATGCTTTTTTGCCTTCAGGTTGATCAAATGTATATAATATCAAAGCCCCATCCGTGTTAAGTGATGTAGTGCTTTCTATTGTTTTTTCATTGAAACTGGCAGAGATAACAGCACGTGCCAATCCGCTGCTGATACTGTTGGCCACATCCATTGGGGTTATTCCTTTTGCGTATTCTTTAATGCTTCCGTCTGGTAATGTAATTTGAATCATGTATATGTATATAAAAGATGCAAAGATAACAATTGGTTTCAAACAAAAAAGTAGATTGATTTCAATTTTTGACATTGTTTTTTGATTACAATTTCCATTTTTTTACAATTTTATATTCCTAATAGATATTTTAACTAGTTTCAAAGTTAGAAATTGAATCAGTCGTTTAAGAAATTTGATCAAAATTCAGGTGTTTTCTTGTTTGAAAAAGATTTTTTATATTTTTTCTTTTTTCTAACCAATTGAAAAAATGCAGGTTAATAAATATTGTGCAAATAATTAAAAAAAAAGTGCAGAAAAATTTGGAGGGGATAAAAAACTTTCTACCTTTGCATCCGCTTTGAGAATGA
>JAABRF010000089.1 GCA_011391075.1 Flavobacteriia bacterium
CAGTGAACTCCTCTATAAAATAATACAAAGTGAACTAATAAATATAGACACATGAAAAGATACGCCATAGGTATAGATGTAGGTGGAACCAATACTAAGTTTGGAGTTGTTGACTCCGATGGTAACATTTTAACTCAAGATAGAATTTTAACCAATTCTGATGCGCCGGTTGAACAATTTATTAAAACATTAAGTCTCAAACTCAAACCCATGATTGATCATTATGGTGGAGTTGAGAATTTTGTTGGAATTGGAATGGGTGCTCCCAATGCCAATTATTACAAAGGAACGATAGAATACGCCGCCAATTTGAAAGAATGGAAAGGTGTGATTCCTATGGCCGATTTGATGGAAAAGGAATTTGGGATTACTACCAGATTAACCAATGATGCCAATGCTGCAGCTGTAGGTGAAATGATGTATGGAGTAACCAAGGGGATGAAACATTTTATCACTATTACACTAGGAACTGGTGTAGGAAGTGGCATCGTCATCGATGGAAAGATTGTGTTGGGTTGTGATGGATTTGCGGGAGAATTGGGACACGTGACTGTTCGAAAAGGAGGAAGATTACACAAAGGAACCGGAATGAGAGGTACTTTGGAAACCTATGCATCGGCTACCGGTGTGAGGGAAACGGTTTTAGAATTCTTAAGAGAAAATCCAAATGAACCCAGTTTGTTGAGAGCATTTAAAGAAGATGAAATCACTAGTGAAGTCGTTTATAATTGCGCTGTCAAAGGAGATGCCATTGCCATAAGAACTTTTGAATTTACCGGACAAATTTTAGGAGAAGCCTTAGCTGCATTTGTGCTGTTTTCATCTCCCGAGGCTATTGTTTTATTTGGAGGATTGACCAAAGCGAGCGATTTATTGTTAAAACCAACCCGTCAAGCGATGGAAGATAATATTTTAACCTCATTTAAAGGAAAAGTCAAACTCTTGGTAAGTACTTTAAAAGAAGCCGATGCTGCCATTTTGGGTGCAAGTGCACTTGTTTGGTAAGTTTTTGAACCCAAAATAGAACCCTATTGGCCAAGTCAATAGGGTTTTTTTTATGAAATTCAAAATCCATGTATTTAACTCAAACGTTTTAGTTGGTATGAGTGATGTTTTTGCGTTAATTTTCTGATATTTATTCTAGAATTGTTAAGGCTTATTGGTTCAAAAGTTGTATTTTTGCTAACTCTAAAAAACTAACTTTTTTTCAAAACTGATTTAATTTAATTAATATGAGCAAATTTCCAAAATTAATACTCGACGGAAACGAAGCAGTTGCGATAATAGCACACAAAACCAATGAGGTTTGTGCAATATATCCAATCACACCTTCTTCTCCTATGGGTGAACACGCCGATGCATACAGTGCAAAAGGTAAAACCAATATTTATGGCGATGTACCTCGCATCATTGAAATGCAAAGTGAAGGTGGAGCAGCTGGAGCTGTTCACGGTGGATTGCAAGGTGGCGCCTTGACTACAACTTTTACTGCCTCTCAAGGATTGTTGTTGATGATTCCTAATATGTATAAAATTGCAGGAGAATTATTACCAACTGTTTTCCACATCGCAGCGAGAACATTAGCAACACACGCACTTTCAATTTTTGGTGACCATTCAGACGTAATGGCAACACGTCAAACCGGTTGGGCTATGCTCTTCGGTGGTTCTGTGCAAGAAGCACATGACTTTGCCTTAATTTCTCAAGTGGCAACCTTAAATTCAAGAGTTCCTTTCTTAAATATTTTTGACGGATTTAGAACTTCTCACGAAATTCAAAAAATCGACGGTATTACCGATGATATCATCAAAGCGATGATTCCTCAAGATAAAGTAATGGAATTCAAAGGTCGTGCTTTGAGCCCAGATAAACCTGTTATCCGTGGTACAGCTCAAAATCCTGACGTATTCTTCCAAGCTCGCGAAGCAGCCAATTTGTATTATGATGCCGTTCCAGGTATTGTACAAAAAGCAATGGACGAATTCTATCAACATACCGGTCGTAAATACGAATTGTTTGACTATATAGGACATCCCGAAGCCGAAAAAATGATCATTGTCATGGGTTCAGGTGAAGGACCTATCCGTGAAACCATTGAAACATTGGTTACAAACGGAGAAAAAATTGGAGCTTTAATCATTAGATTGTATCGTCCATTTGATATGGAATATTTTATCAAAAAAATTCCTGCATCAGTTAAAAAGATTGCCGTTTTGGACAGAACCAAAGAATCAGGTAGCGTAGGCGAACCAGTTTATTTGGATGTCGTAACTGCATTTGTGGAAAGTGGCAAACCAATGCCTCAAATCGTTGGTGGTCGTTATGGATTATCATCCAAAGAGTTTACCCCAGCCATGGTGAAAGCTGTTTATGACAACTTGGATGCTGCGAAACCTAAAAACCACTTTACTGTGGGAATAATGGACGATGTATCTCACACCAGTTTGACTTTTGGTAGTTTTAATACTATAAAAACTACTTTCAATGCGATATTCTACGGTTTGGGTTCTGATGGTACAGTAAGTGCCAACAAAAACTCAATCAAAATCATTGGAGATACTACTGAAGGTTATGCTCAAGGGTATTTCGTATATGACTCCAATAAAGCCGGATCTCAAACAACATCTCACTTACGTTTTGGACCCGATCCGATTTATTCAACTTACTTGATCAATCAAGCCAACTTTGTAGCTTGTCATACTTATAATTTTATTGAAAAATATGACATCGTTACGAAAGTGAAAAAAGGGGGAACTTTCTTATTGAATTCGCCTTTTACCAAAGAAGAAATTTGGGATCAATTGCCTTCTAAAGTGCAAGCCGACATCATCGATAGAGAAATTAAATTCTATGTAATTGATGCTACCAAAGTGGCGCAAGAAGCTAAATTGGGTCGTAGAACCAATACTATTCTTCAAACGTGTTTCTTTGCTATTTCAGGTGTTCTTCCTAAAGATGAAGCCATCAAACGCATCAAAGGTGCAATTGAAAAATCATATTCTCACAAAGGTGATGAAGTAGTTCAAATGAACTTCGATGCCGTTGATAAATCTATAGAAAACTTGTTTGAAGTAAATTACCCAAAACAAGTAACCAGTACAATTGCATTGAAACCTTTCGTAGTTGATGCAGCTACTCCATTTGTTAAAGAAGTTCTTGCGGTAAGTATGGCCGGAAAAGGTGATGCACTTCCTGTAAGTGTATTTTTACCAGACGGAACTTTCCCAACAGGAACCAGTCAATATTCTAAACGTGATATCGCCGAGTTCATTCCGGTGTGGGACGATCAAGAATTATGTACACAGTGTAATAAGTGTGCTTTAATCTGTCCTCACGCTGCTATTAGAGCCAAAGTGGTTACAGAAGGTGAAACCAAAGAATTCCCAGCATCTTTACCTAGTATTGCTGCCAAAGGACGTCCATTCGTTGATGGAGATAAGTACATATTACAAGTTTCTCCTTACGATTGTACAGGTTGTAATCTTTGTGTAGCTGTTTGTCCAGCTGAAAGCAAAGTAACCGAAGGCTTCAAAGCCATCAACATGCATCCTAAAGCAGATGTAGCTGAAGTACAAGCTGAAAATTGGAATCATTTCATCGAATTACCAGATTATGATAGAACTGAATTGAAAACAGATAACGTGAAAGGTTCTCAGTTCTTACAACCTTTGTTTGAGTTCTCTGGAGCATGTCCAGGTTGTGGTGAGACTCCTTACGTTAAATTGTTAACCCAATTATATGGGGACAATATGGTTATTGCCAACGCTACCGGATGTTCATCCATCTATGGTGGTAACTTACCAACTACACCTTACACTAAAAATAAAGAGGGTAGAGGACCAGCTTGGGCCAACTCATTATTTGAAGATAATGCCGAATTTGGATTGGGTATTAAATTAGCACTTAACTCTAAACAAGCCAGAGCTGAAAAATTATTGAAAGCTATGGAACATGAAGTGGGTAAAGAGTTGGTAGATGCCATTTTAGCTAATGAAGAAACAGATGAAAAAGGCAAACAACAACAGTTTGCTTATATCAAAGAAGTTAATGCCAAATTGGAAAAATCAACAGACCCTGTTGCAATTGAATTACTTCAAATTTCTGATAATTTGAGTAAGAAAGTGCTTTGGATACTTGGTGGTGACGGTTGGGCTTATGACATCGGTTACGGTGGATTGGATCACGTGTTGTCATCAGGAGAGAATGTCAATATCTTGGTAATGGATACCGAAGTGTATTCCAACACCGGAGGTCAGTCTTCTAAAGCAACACCGCTAGGAGCAAGTGCAAAATTTGCCATAAACGGAAAAACAAGTTCCAAAAAAGACATGGCACTTCAAGCCGTCGCTTATGGTAATGTTTACGTGGCACAAATAGCCATGGGAGCTAAAGATATGCAAACCGTTAAAGCCATTCAAGAAGCGGTTGAATATCCTGGTCCATCCTTAATCATCGCATATTCACATTGTATTGAGCATGGATATGACATGGGATTAGGTTCCGAACACCAAGAATTGGCAGTTGAAACCGGATATTGGCCATTGTTCCGTTACAATCCAGCCGGTGCGAAAGGCAAGAAATTTAAATTGGATTCTAAAGCTCCTGAAAAACCATTGGTAGAGTTCCTAGATTCTGAAGGTCGTTTTGCCCGAGTGAAACAAGCAGATGCCAAGTTTGCTGAATTAATTCAAACGCAAGCACAAGAAGAGGTAGATAATAAATGGGAACGTTTACAATTGTTTACATCTTTATAAATCTTAGTTTATAAATTGTTAGAAGACCCGAATCTTATGATTTGGGTCTTTTTTTTGCTCATATTTGGTCATGTGAATTCTTTGTGTAACTTTGGTTGCATAAATCTAAAACAACTAATCATGAAAAAAAACTACACTTTTTATGGAGTATTGCTTGGTATTCCCTTAGTAGCACTCACTTTTATCAGTAATTCAGGCGGTAAGACAGGTGGATTTAGCGGTTCACCCGGAGATTCAAACACGAGCTGTTCACAATGTCATTCAGGCGGTAATTTTAACGCAACTGGAGGTATTATTACAAATATTCCCGGAACTGGTTATGTCGCGGGGCAAACCTACAATGTCAGTGTTTCTGTTACATCATCTTCAACGAAACATGGTTTTCAAATAACAGCCGAAGATGCTTCAGGTAATAAGTTGGGTAGTTTTACTGCCGGAGCCGGAAATCAGGCGGTAAATGCAAACAAGGCTATAACCCATACGAGTGCTGGGACTTCTCTAACTACCTGGAACTTTACTTGGACTGCTCCTAGCACCGGAGCTGTACCTGTCAATTTTTATGCAGCAATAAATGCTACAAATAATAATAATGGATTCTCAGGAGATCAAGTAATATTAGCGAGTCGTGGATATGAAGTGTTAAGTAATGAGCAATTGGAAGATGTTGCATTTCAAGTATATCCCAATCCAAGTGATACTCATATTTTCTTAAAAGGAAATGAGAATTTTTCTGAATTTGAAATTCAAATTGTAAATATTCACGGACAAATAATACAAAAAAATCAATATACCGTTGAATCCCAAAGTATTGATGTTTCAAATTTGGAATCAGGAATTTATTTCATCCAACTTTTTAACGAGTCTAAGAAAGGAAATTCAAAATTTGTGAAATTATAAACAACACATAATCAAGTGTATAAAGGTCAAAATTTAGAAATAAATTTTGACCTTTTGCATTTTATCTAAAAAATATGCTAAATTAATATATATAGTGTAATTTGATTTGAATAATCAACTTTTACTTCCTACATTTGTGGCCATATAATCAACTAAAAACACAACAGATGAATGTAGGTATAGATAGTCTTCACTTTGATATTCCCCAATTATATTTACCCATTGAAACATTAGCCATTCATAGAAATATCGAACCCGATAAACTCATAAAAGGTTTGGGTTTGGAACGGATGAGCTTTCCCGATGTCCATCAAGATGCAGTGGTTTTTGCCGCAAATGCAGTATTAAAACTCATTGAAAATGAAAACTTAAATCCCAAAGAAATTCACAGAATTTACGTAGGGACCGAAAGCAGTGTAGATGGATCCAAACCTATTGCATCCTATATTATCCAATTATTAGAACAAAAACTAGGCATTGGATTGTTTGCCAATTGTGACGTTGTTGACCTGACTTTTGCATGTATTGGGGCTGTAGACGCCTTACAAAATTCGGTTGATTTTATACGTTTGAATCCCGATAAAAAAGCCATTGTAGTAGCCACTGATGTTGCCAAATACGATTTAGGTTCCACAGGTGAATATACCCAAGGTTCGGGTGCAGTGGCGTTATTGATTACTGCAAATCCTCGTGTTTTAAATATGGGATTTGAATATGGCATTTCCACTGAAAGTGTTTTTGATTTTTTTAAACCCATTCGATATATTGCTAAAAAAGACATTCTCTCCCATGATGAAAATTTAGATTGGAATGGGGTT
>JAABRF010000008.1 GCA_011391075.1 Flavobacteriia bacterium
ATTTTTGGGAGTGAGATGGAAGGGGAAATATGGATACTAGGTTAATGAAATTAGAAATTAGAAATTAGAAATTAGAAATTAGAAGCTTTAAAATTGGAAATATGATTTCAATTCCAATAGATGTTTAACGGTTTCAACTTCTTCATCAACCGGTTTATTCATATAATTGTAATGAATGGCTTTCATCCCAATAGCCAATGCTCCTTGTACATCCGCTTCAAAATTGTCCCCTATCATGATGCTATCATGAGTTGAGGCATTGGCTTGTTGTAATGCATAGTGAAATACCTGTGGATTGGGTTTTTTAGCGCCTGCATTTTCAGAAGTAATTATTTTATCAAAATACTTGGATATACCTGAAAGTTCGATTTTGCGAAATGAAACTTCATTAAATCCATTGGTAATGATGTGCATTTTGTAATTTGGAAACAAATAATCCAGAATTTCAATGGTACCGTGATGTAAATGATTGAAATGGGGCAAAATTTCTAAATAAGATTCTGCTAAAACATCAATGGCTTCATCCGTAATCTCATATTGTAATAAAGTAAAAGTATCTCTCAAACGAGCGTATTTCAATTGATCTTTAGTTACTTTGCCATCCGCATAAAGCTTCCAATACGATTCGTTTATGGGCTCATATGTTTTAATAAAGGCTGTAAAATTCAACTGAATATTTTGTTTTTCAAAACATTGCTTGAAAGCCAATTCCGAATTCAAATCAAAATCCCACAAGGTTTGATCAAGGTCGAAGAAGATGTGTTTTAGGTTCATGGGACAAAAATACAAACTTAATGTATATTTGATTAAATTTTCCTTAATTTGCATGGTTAAATTAACATTTTGGACACAAAAAAGCTACATATTTTATTTTTGACCAGTTGGTTTCCTTCTCGTGTTTTTCCGGTATTGGGAGATTTTATCCAACGACATGCTGAAGCGGTAGCTACTTTGCATCAAGTAAGCCTTGTTCATGTCATCAGTGATCCAAATTTGAAACATCGTATAGAATTTGAATCCAAAGTTCAAAATGGCATTCAAATTCACATCGCATATATTCCTTATACTTTTTCCCTATTGAAAAAACTATATTGGTATCTCAAAGCTTATCATCAAATTTTTAAAAAAGTAGTATCATTTGATTTGATACATCTCAACAAACTATACGCTAGTGGCATTGTGGCATTGTATTTCAAATTTTTTAAAGGTAAAAAATACTTGATTACGGAACATTGGAGTGGTTATCAAGAAATAAATAATTCAAATATTGGGAAAATAGAAAAATGGTTTTCCGGATTGATTACAAGCCAAGCTTCTTATATTTGTCCTGTTACCCAACATTTGGCAAAATCCATGATTAAATTTGGTTTAAAAGGGAAATATTTTCCAGTTCCAAATGTAGTAAATACAGATTTATTTGTGCCAAAAACGCATCAAAACGATACCTTAACCTTGATTCATATTTCCAGTTTGGATGATTCCATCAAAAATATCAATGGTATTTTGAATGTTTTAGGACGACTCCAACAATCAAATTTTGATTTTAAAATGTATTTTCTAGGTGGTACAAAAGAACCATTTGAGAAAAAAATAAAATTACTACAATTAAAAGACGAGCAAGTACAATTTATACATCACATTCCACAAAGTGAAATATTACCCTTTCTTCAAAATGCAGATGCTTTTATTTTATTCAGTAATTATGAGAATTTACCTTGTGTGATTTTAGAATCGTTTTCTTGTGGAATTCCGGTAATTTCTACTCGTGTTGGAGGAATTGAAGAATATTTTCCCGAAGACTTTGGGGTATTGATAAATCCAAAAGACGAATCTGCATTGGCACATCAAATCCTCAATTTCAAATCGAAAAAGTGGGCTGATTCAACTACCATGCACCAATATGCAAATGAGCAATTTAGTCAAGCTCATATTGCAAAAACATATCACGATTTATACATAAAAATGTTATGATCACTAGGCTCAAAGAATTTATACAAGGTTTTTTATCTCGAAGTGGTAGCAGTGTTTTCGCAGCCATGTTGTCTGCAAGAGTTTTGGCATTTGTAGCTTCATGGGTTGCTTTACAATTGGTCAATGAAAAGGATTTGGGACTGGTTTTATATGCCTATAGTTTCTTTGTATTTCTCATTCCTATTGGAGGATTTGGTTTAAACCAAAGTTATATAAGATTTGCCGCGTTGAGTAAGGATGAGAATATCAAAAATAATCTCTTCATTTATACTTTTAAAAATGGGTTAATCGTTGCGCTATTTTTTACATCTATACTGATTTTTGTAAGTTATTGGACATTTCAAAATGATGCAAAATTGCAACACTACTTTATGATCTTATCATTTAGTTTGATAAGTTTTTATTGTATAGATTTAATTAAAAATTACTTTAGAGTTTTCCATAAAAACAATTTATATGCTTGGTTGGAAATCACCTATAATATTGTATTGGTATTGATGGTAGCCCTGTTAGGATATCGTTTTCATGCAGTAGGATACAGTATAGCTGTTGCAATTTCACCTTTAATAGCTTCTTTGTTTTTCCTTCCAATGGTACAATTGAAACTTAAAAATTATAGTAAACCTGACAACACTTCTTTAGACTTTTGGAAGTATGGTTTTTTTGCCGGATTGGCAGGTGTTGCAACTCAATTGTTATTTGCCATTGACATGATTTTATTGGGTAATATGCTCAAACAACCTGAAATCGTTACTCATTATAAATACGTATCCTTGATTCCTTTTAGCTTGTTATTTTTACCAAGTATGTTCATCACAGCCGACTTTGTAAAACTGACTGAAGAGATTGATCAAAAACATAAAATCCAACATTATATCAAAAATTACTGGACTCTATTCAGTTTGGTGAGTTTTGGAGTTTTAGTATTGGCTTTTATTTTCCCAAAATTGGTACTATCCATATTCATGAAAAATTTAGAACAATATGTATTGACTTTCAGAATATTAATGGTTGGCGTAATTGGGGTTTTGATGTTTAGAGGTATTTTTGGCAACCTATTGGCTTCAATTGGAAAATCTCATATTAATTTTTGGATTGCTGTTGCTACTTTACTAGTCAATTTCGTTTTCAATTATCTACTGATTCCCAAATATGGAATCAATGGCGCAGCGATGACATCTGCAGTTGTCATGTGGGTTTCCGGAATATTGAGTTATATATTATTTTCAAAATACCAAAGAGAATTAGAATAAATCAAATGGCTTTTGGTAAAAGTAATAAGGTACTTTTTCAGCTCCAAAACTTTTGAAAAATGAGGCAATTCCCGGAATCATCGAGCCTTCAAAGTCAAAAAAACAATTTTGTCCAGCATGATTCTTAATGAATTCATTTAAAATCAAGCTCATAGATTGCATTTTCTTTCCATCTTCATTCACTGCCGACAATAAATAATAGTATCGATTTCCCGACTTCAAAAAAATGGCTCCACCTATCAATCTATCTTTAAACCAAGATTCATAATAGTAAACTTCAGAATCAATTTTTAATGTTGACAACAGTTTTTTCAAATGATACATATCCGTATGCTTCAAATGAGTTTTGGGCTGGACAAATTCTTGATGTAATTGAATAATAGCATCAGGAGTGGTTGAAAATTGAATTATCGTTTCAAATTCAAGTGCATTTTTCAAAGCTTGGTGCCTATTCTTTTGATAATTATTGAATAGCTGTTCGTAGGAATTATGCAACGATAATAAAAAATTATTTCGAACCGAAATCTGTGGATGGTTAATAAAATTCTGTTCGTTGAAAAGTAGTGAAATTTTTTTGAATTTTGCAGGAACAGCAGCCATCAATTCCAAAAAGTGTTGCTCACTCAATTGAACTTTAAAAAAAATTCCCAATTGCTGAATCCATGCAGGTGTATAAATATATGCAATTCCCCATTTTCTTCGCCATGGCAAAGGCATCACAGCCTCATAATCTCCGTATATCAATACATCCCAATTGTCGGCAACAGCATCCAAATACCAAGAAAATGCATAGATTCTGGAATTTAGCGATTGAGCAATACAAGTATCGTATTTTTCTTTGTCTAAATCTTTACGTTTGATGTATTGAATGACTGGTTTTGAATGCATATCAATTCTTTTATCTTGAATTCAACATTTCTTCATATACATCAGCCCAATCCTTATTGGATTCCATATCACTTAAAATGGCATTGTGAAAAATACTGATAAAAGTTCCGTTTACTTTTTGGACTTCTTGTTGCAAAATTTTAATCTTTTCTAATGCTTCTTGCGGACTCAATTTAAGGTGTAATTTCAACAATTCATCGGTCACACAAAAAGGAAACACTTTCAACGGGGTTTGAATTTCATAGTCCAAATCGTAGAAATAAAATGGCGAACAAGTACCTGCTCTAAAACCCAGTTGGGTATGATATCCCATGGTATATTCTTCTCTAATATCGTTATCGATCAAAGTTTGATAAGTTCTGGGAATTTCAAGTCTGTTAAAATGTTGACGGCTTTTGATTACCGGTCGAATCACGACATTTTCGAATCGGTTTTTTTCTTTGATCAACTTAGGTGTATCTTTCATGGTAAAATAGGAAAACAATTGCCCGAAAGGGACAAAATCAACTACCGATTTGACCAACATTTTATAGCCATAATTTGAAAAAGAGACATTTTTATCATACGTATTGTATTCGCTGAATAAAAAGAAGAAAATGGTTTTTACTTTTTTACGCTTGGTCAATTGTATAATTTCATCATAATTATCAAAAGGATCTTTTTTGTAACGTATTAAAACTAAAAACCTTCTGACAACTTCATCAAATTTCAAATGGGTCAAATCTCTTACAAATCCGGCTGTATTTCTAAAAAAACCCTTGTGCTGATAGGCAAAAGCTTCATTGACATTGATGGTTGAAATCTGTTGGTATTGCCTTTTAGGAAACGGATAATCTGGAAACTTTAACTTTAATAAATCCAACAATCGATAAGCCCAAATATCAATCAATGGTTTTTCTAAAAAGCCATTTTGTACAGCAGTACTATTTTGGGCAAAATACCGATCATATTCATCATGGACTTGCGGATAATACTCTTCATATCTGCTCACTAGAAAAAATGTCGCTGCAAAAATATCGTAGGGAATAGCCGATTGTTCACCAACCGAAAAAAAACTAGGGATGCCATTCCAATCGTGAACTTTGAATTCAACATCTCTTATTCCTTGTTCGTACAACAACAAATGATTTCGTACAAAAAATTCATTGCCCAGCGGATTCTTGGTATAGGATAATTTGGGCCCGTCATGGGCAATAAACTCATCTATCTTGTTGGTAAACAAGATTTCCATTTGCAAGATTCTTTTAAAAATCTGCTTAAAACTATACGTGAGACGTGGCGTGATTTTATGTGAATAGACTAGTATCAAATGTGAAAAGTCTTAAATTATTCGATGAAAACTCGGTTAACAAAGTGTAAAAGTAAGAAATTTATCTCTTTACAGAATCCCTTCATCTGCAAAACTAAAATACGAATGATCCGTGACTATCAAATGATCCAAAACTTGAATATCCATTACTTTGGCTGCATCCATCATTTTTCGGGTCAAATCCTTATCACTTTGGCTAGGTTCACGTTTACCAGATGGATGATTATGACTTAAAATAATACCGGTAGCCGATAACTCCAAAGCTTTTCTAAGCACCAATCTCACATCGACTAATGTTGAAGTAATGCCACCTTTACTAGCCAACCATTTGCCTATGACTCTATTGGATTGACTGAGATATACAATCCAAAATTCTTCGTGATTCAAATCTCCCAAAAGTGGTTGTAACAGTTCATACACCGTTCTGCTATCGGTTACTTTGGGTATTTCTAACGCTTCTTCCAATCGGCGGCGTCTACCCAATTCCAATGCTGCAATAATAGTAATTGCTTTTGCTTCGCCTATTCCCTTGAATTTTTTTAAGTCGGATATGGATAAACGAGCCAATTGATTGAGGTTGTTTTGTTGAGCTGCCAAAATTCTCTTTGACAAATCAACAGCCGATTCTTCTCTACTCCCCGATCCAATCAAAATAGCCAATAGTTCAGCATCCGACAAGGCAGTATTCCCTTTAAGTAATAATTTCTCACGTGGTTTGTCATCTTCAGACCACTGATTGATAGGTAAGTTTTTTCTTACTTTTTCCATAACATTTCAAAATTTGATAAGATTAATTACACCCAATTTGATTTTATAGCAAAATCAATAGGTATTTTCATAGTTGATTCAAAAGTACAACTTTTCACTTAAAAACCGCTTCAATCGATAATTTTTCTATAATTTTGTTCGTTTTTTTAAATTCATTTCCAAAATTAATTATGGTATTTCCAATTCTATGAAACTCAATTTTAATTCAATGAACTTTCATACATTTTACAAACTGGTTTTTTACCTGAGTTTGTTTGGAATTGGTATATTGATATACGATTTTGGCTACTCTCAACCAGGGGATACTCAAACTTTTGTAAATCTTTACTATTTCATAGTTTTGGTTTTAGGGATGTTGGCTACAACCATTCGTTATCTCAAAAAAGAAAAAGGGTTGGAATTCAAGGTAATTGTCTTTGATATTTTGAGTTCCATAGTCATCATGTCGGTATTGTTTCTACACTTCTCCGGTTTTGACCAATCGACTTTACACACCTATTTATATGATGATTTGTGGGTAAAATTGGCTATACTATTAACTTTAGTGCGGGAATTTGCATCTTTAGACATCAACTACAATCGTACTTTTTTGAATCCTGCCCAATTATTCATACTCAGTTTCATCATTATAATTTTGGGGGGAACTTTTTTATTGATGTTACCCAATGCTACAACAAATGGAATTTCGTTTGTTGACGCACTATTTACATCTACTAGTGCCGTGTGTGTAACTGGCTTAGCTGTCGTGGATACTTCATCTGCATTTACCCATTTTGGGCACTACATTATTTTATTTTTAATTCAAATAGGAGGATTAGGAATCCTTACATTTACAAGTTTCTTTAGTCATTTTTTCAAGGGTGAGAGTTCATTTGAAAATCATTTGGTTTTACAGGACATGACTGGAGCGCAAAAAGTGGGAGAAGTATTCAGGTTACTGAAGAATATTTTAGTAATCACTTTTACAATTGAATTTATTGGAGCTCTAATTATTTATTCAAGTATTTCGGCTACTCCATTTGAGACTACATATGATAGAAGTTTTTTTGCAGCATTCCATTCAGTTTCATCTTTTTGTAATGCAGGATTTTCAACATTATCCAATAGTTTATATGAAACAGGTTTTCAATACAATTACTTTTTACATTTAAATATTATTTTTTTACTAGTAATAGGTGGATTAGGTTTCCCTATCGTTTCAAACACCTTACAATATTTTAAATTCCGATTCGAAAAATTCATATCGAGATGGACCAAGAAAAAAATTCAAAATCGTCCTTGGGTGATGAATTTAAATAGTCGAATCATTGTAATTACTTCTTTGTCTTTGATTGTTGTTGGAACCATTTTATTATACTTCTCTGAATATAACAATACCTTAAAGGATCACAATGGTTTTGGCAAATTTGTAACAGCACTTTTTGCGGCTACAACGCCTCGTACTGCCGGATTCAACACTGTAAACATGGCTCAATTAACCGATTTAACGCTCATGATTACCATACTTCTCATGTGGATTGGAGCTTCTCCTGCCTCAACAGGTGGAGGAATTAAAACGAGTACATTTGCTATTGCCATTTTAAATTTTGTAAGCTTAGCCAAAGGAAAAACAAGAATAGAAATATTTAGAAGACAAATTTCTGAAAACACTGTTCAAAGAGCATTTGCGGTTATATTTCTTTCACTTTTCATCATCGGTATTGGAATCAGTATCATATTATTTTTTGATGCTGATAAAGGTTTTATGAAAGTTGCTTTCGAAAGCTTTTCAGCGTATAGTACCGTTGGTTTAAGTATAGGAATTACGAGTTCATTATCAACAGTGAGTAAATCCGTATTAATTGCTTTAATGTTTATAGGCAGAGTAAGTATGTTATCCATTTTAATTGCATTATTCAGAAAAGAAAAATATAAAAATTACCGTTACCCTTATGAAGATGTTTTAATTAACTAGTATCTAAAATTTTTTGAAAATATTAATTTGAAACACTAAACAAAATACCAAAAAAATGAAATAGCCATAAGATTATCTTCATACCAACCGGGAATGATTTAATGGCTATTACATGTGACCTATAAAAAACAAATAAATTTAAACTCATGAAATATATAATCGTTGGTCTAGGAAATTTCGGAGCATCATTGGCAGAAAAATTGACTGCACATGGAAATGAAGTCATAGGTATTGACAACAGTATGGAAAAAGTGGATGCATTAAAGGAAAAGATCTCTCATACTATCTGCATGGATGCCACAGACCAATTTACCGTTACCGGATTGCCTTTAAGAGATACAGATGTTGTCATAGTAGCCATTGGAGAACATGAAGGTGCCAATATTATGGTCACTGCATTGTTTAAAAATCTTCAAGTTAAAAGATTGATTAGTAGAGCCATCAATCCCTTACATGAAAACGTACTTCAAGCCATTGGAGTTGATGAAATCGTACATCCTGAAGAAGAAACAGCCGAACGTTGGGCAAAGAAACTCTGCTTGATTGGCGTAGTTGACTCCTTTGAATTGGGTACAGAATACAGTATTGTAGAAGCTAATGTTCCTTCTCAATATGTGGGAAAAAATATTGGTGAAATCAAAATGCGGGAAAAATATAATTTGTTGGTATTGACCACTATCAAACAAACCGTTGTAGATTCCAAAGTAGGTAAAAACATAGTAATTCCGAAAGTACAGGGTGTAGCCAATCCGGATACAGTTATGGAAAGGGACGATATTCTGGTACTTTTTGGGGACAATAAAGATATTCAGTCATTCTTGAAAAAAGGTTGATTTAATATAGCTTAAGAATCCCGATAGACCTGACAAGCAGCAGATATTGTAAAGGGATGGCATATTCAACTCTGTTCGTAGCAAAGCGTGTTTGACCTATATAAAATATTAAATTTAAATACATAAAATCCTTGAACAAAGATCTCATCTTACGGGAAAAGTTGGCCATTCAACGAACGCATCTAGCAAATCAAACCACATTTCTATCCTACATCAGAACTTCGATGTATTTTTTGATTGCCGGTCTATCTATACATCCAATTCTCGATACAAAAAGTAGTTATTTTTGGCAATATATATTTATTGGTATTTCAATAGTTATAGCAATAGCCGGAATAAGTAATTATTTTTATCAACAAAAAAAAATTAAATATTGCAATTTCCAAGTTGGAAATATTAAAACGGATTATTTGGAGGAAGATTAAACAATTTCAACTTTTCCGGAATGTACATGATAATATGCTCCTACAATTTTAATTTGACCTATTTGTTCCAAATCTCTTAGAATACAACTTTTTTCGCGTATTTCATCTATTGTAATCATCACATTTATTTTTGCAATTTCATTAACAAATGAACTCTCAGTCCAATCGGCTTCCGCTTCTTCCAATATTTCAATCGACGGTTTAATTTTTTTTACAATTTCAGTAATATGACCAATGTTGACATTGTCACAAGCAGCCTTAACTGCTCCACAATTCTCATGTCCCATTACCACAATCAACTTGCTACCTATCACACTACAAGCATATTCCAAACTCGCTATGATATCATCATTCTCAATATTTCCGGCAACTCTTAAAACAAATAATTGCCCGATGCCTTGATCAAATAGAATTTCAACTGGCACACGTGAATCCATACAACCTAAAATAGCAGCAAATGGAAATTGTTCATCTTTGGTTTCTTCAATTTCTTGCATAAAGTCTCTGAAAGTGTGCTCATGCCGACGAAACCTTTCATTTCCATCGAGCAACTTTTGCAATGCCGTATCTGGTGTTTCTTTTGATAAAAGATCTTTTGTACTCATGTGGTAAAAATATGGAAAATTTAAATTCCTGAAACTCAATCTTAAAAAAATTACATTCTTAGGTTTCAAAAATCAACTTGTACCCTGAATAAATGTTGATTCAAAGGATGGTTATCACCTGTTTGATTTAAATCTGTTATTACATAATTATATACAATTCGGGCATTGGAATTGAAATACCAGTTCAATCCAAAATCCCAACTTGAAACTTTGCGGTTATATTCACCGGGAATAACATCACTATAATCCAATCCTGAATAGCGAACTAACACCTCAAATGCTCCCCATGTATTGGTTTTAAAATCAAAATTTTTGAAAGGATTTACGTGAGAAAACACACCTTCTTTATAGGTTCTATTATCTCCGGTTAAAAAATAGGAAGCCAAAAAATAATACCCTTTTACTTGATAATTCTTTGCTTCTGTATGATATCCCGCCCATTCATACTCTGATTGAAAAGAAAATGAACCATTTTGAACAGCCCATTCCAACCCGTAATCTTGTTGTTTTCTAAGTAAAGTAAAAGGTACAGAAATCTGTGCTCCCATATGATTATTGGGTCGGAATTTTAAAGTATAATCACTAGGATTCTTGGTATATTTTCTATTTTCATAATGCATTCCGAAATGTACTAATTTGTTTTTTTCTTTATTTTCAAAAATTGGACTGAATAATCTGGTTACAAAATGAGCTCCGTTTTCTAAGGTACCATCAGTAAAGCCTTCTGTATTTTTACCATTGAACCCATATGTCATTTGCAAACCTAATTTACCCTTTAATAAGCCAAAGTTTTCATACCCGAATCCGGAATTCCATCTAAAAGCTTGGGTAGCTGTCATAGGAGTTCTTTCTTTGAAAGGAATAAAATTACTACTAGCCAACATATCCATCCCTGTAGGTTCAGCTTGACTTCCTAAAATTAGATTTCCTCCAATAGATGGGATATCCATAAACTTGATATACATGTCTCTATAACCGATTTTACTTCCCGCAAAGTCCAATTCTGCTTTAAATTTGATATGAGGAGTCAAGGTTCCAATTGCCGTTATATATACTTGTCTAAACTCCTGACCATTGAAAGAATAATCTTCTACATCCTTTTTTTGATTTAAAAACTCAAAATCATAATGAATACGACCCCCAAATTTAACTTCAGGTTTGATGAGTTGTCCCTTTTTCTCGATTTTTTCTGTATCTTGAGCATAAAGTGTTTGATTTATTGTATATCCAAAAAATAGTAGAATTAATAATATTGTCTTGATATTCATATGGTTTTAAACATTAAAATTACAGTCAAAAGTAAAATTAATAATTGTAATAATTAATGGAAAATATGATTATTTTATAAAGATTTCAATTTATAATATTATTTTTTTATCAATCTAAACATTTAATTATCTGTATTTTATCAAACTCTACTTTATTATTTTAAGCATAAATAAAATTTTTGGCACGATGCTTGAAAGATGCGCAACAAGAGGAAGCCGAAAATCTTAAAGAGTAGGCAAAATATTAAAGCCGGAATATCATGAAAACAAAATTACTTTTAGCAGGATTAGGGTTATTTGCCATGTTCAACATGACAGCCCAAAGATTAAACCACACCGGCGGATTCATAAATACATCAAGTGTTGATTATTATGATGAGCCAATTCAATTTGAAGAACGAAACATAATGTTTTATGTTTTTCTCAATGGTGACTTTGACTTCAACACAGAACCAACTGTTCAAGTAGATTACATTTCCAAAAGAGGAAATCATCATCAAGTTGCTCCAAGAGGTATTAGAATCGAAAGGGATGCACAAGGCAGGATCAGAAGAATCGGAAATGTATTTATCAGCTACAGTTTTGATGGACAAGTAAAACGCATTGGAAGTGTATTTATCAGTTACTCAAGAGGTAGAATGGATCAAGTAGGAAACTTGAGAATCGTTTATAACCGATACGGAATCAGTTTTATAGGAAGCGTAAAAGGTTACTATTCATCTTACAATCCTTATTACAGTAATCAATGGACTTCATTTAATAATGGGCATTATGTAACTTGGGAATATGGATATTACGATTCTTTCTTTAATTCTAATGACTTTTACAACGATTATGAAAGTTTCAATGAGGATGATCAATACTACTACTTCAAAAGCAAGAACTCAGGAAGAGATGAAGGTCAAATAATCAAACGTAAAAAGGAAAACTTGAGCACTCGTAATGAATCCAGAAGACAAGTTGATTAACTTTTATAAAATAAAATTAACAAAAAAAGCCGACATAATTGTCGGTTTTTTTATGCTTTATTTGAAATTAAATTCCAAATTTCCTGATAAATTTTTTCACCTACCTCATTTCCATATAATGGTAATTTATAATCCAACACCTTGTCATTAAAAAACTTAAATGCTTCACTCATCTTTACGGCATTGGTTGCAACTATTTTAGCATATCCGTGTTTTACCAATTCAACCCATTCTGTTTCTGTGCGAGCAATAATAACTGGTTTTTGATTGAAAAATGCTTCTTTTTGAAGTCCACCACTATCGGTCACAACCATGGAACAGTTTTTTAATAATTCCAACATATCGAAATAACCCACAGGATCCAACAGTGTAATATTGTATTTTAAATTGTGATTTTCCAATATTTTACGGGTTCTTGGATGAAGAGGCAAAATCACTTGTTGTTCCTTGTTGATGTTTTCTAAACCCTCAAAAATAGCTTTCAGATTTTGAATGTCATCCGTATTTTCTTGACGGTGAATGGTTGCTAAAACAAATTTGCCACTTTCCAAATTTAAACTCGGATAAACTTGAGCTTTGGAATTTGAAAATTCAGCATAATATCTAACAGCGTCCAACATGATGTCACCTGTTTTGACAATACTAGTATGAAAATGAGCAAAGCCTTCTCGGTTTAAATTCTCCAAAGCTGTATCGGTTGGACATAACAACAAATCCGAAATTCTATCGGTGAGAATTCGATTGATTTCTTCTGGCATTGACATGTTAAAGGAACGCAAACCAGCTTCAATATGTATCAATTTAATTCCTATTTTTTTGGCTGCTAAAGCTCCAGCTAATGTAGAGTTGGTATCTCCAAAAACAACTACTGCATCCGGTTTTTCTGACAAGATGAGTTCTTCAATTTTTCCCAACATTTGACCGGTCATAGCACCATGTCCCAATCCGTTAATATTTAGAAAATACTTGGGTTGGGGAATATCCATTTCTGAGAAAAATACATCACTCATATTTGCATCATAATGTTGACCGGTATGAACAATGATTTCATCTATTTCTCCATGACTCGCAATAATTCTACTTAAAACAGCAGCTTTGACAAATTGAGGTCTGGCGCCTAAAATGGTTATTATTTTTGGTTTCAATTTGGTTATTGGTTTTTTGGTTATTGAGTTATTGGTCCCGATTCCCGATAGCTATCGGGACGAGACGGGATGGTTATTGGTTATTGGTTATTAGTTATTTGGTGCCGATTCTCGATTCCCGAAAGCTATCGGGACGGGACGGGATGGATATTGGTTAAAAAAAATCCCATTCAATAATTCTTTTAACTCAATCGATTTTATGTTGTATCGATGCATCTCTTTCTTTTATCAAATGATCGATAAACATGATGCCATTCAAATGATCGATTTCATGTTGGAAAATGGCAGCTGTAAATGCTTCTACCATTTCACATTTATGTCTACCTTTTCTGTCATCATATTCAATAAAAATGGCATACGCTCTGTCTTGTGTGGTCCCACGATAATCAGGAATGGAAAGGCATCCTTCACGCACATCTTGTTTCATATCCGAATACTTTTTAATTTCGGGATTGTAATAAACTTCAAAGGGTTCATTTTCCAAGTCCAATCTCTGTACCCAAATGATGCGTTTTAAGACCCCAACTTGAGGTGCAGCAATGCCAACTCCTTTGCTGTTTTGTAACGTGACAAGCATTCTATCGGCTAAATAATTTAGCACCATATCATCTGCTTGAACTTTAAAACCAAGACTTTGAGTACGTAAAATCAAAGAATCTGATGGTTGGTTAATTTGCAAAATTCGCATGGGTTCTGATAATTGCCCTGAAAGAATCAGTTCTTGCTCATCCTTCGAGAAAACACTTTGACCGGATTGGATTTGAGATAAACTGCCACAACCAACCAAAGTTGTAATTAGAAATCCAAATATCAATAATTTTTGCATGAATTAAAATTTATCAAAAGTAGGTATTTTTAATAAAAAAAACCCTTTCAAATTGAAAGGGTTTTTAAAATTATACCATAACGAAGGTTATTTGACTTCTTCAAAGTCGATGTCTTGTGCAGCATCACCTTGAGCTTGTTCGCCTGTAGGTTGAGCATCTTGCTTTGGAGCACCTTGCGTTTCTTGGGCTGCTTTTTGCATTTCAGGTGCTGCAGCTTCCCATGCCTGATTGATTTTCTCCATAGCTGCATCTATTGCGGTCACATTGCGAGCAATATGTGCGGCTTTCAATTCAGTCAAGGCATCTTCAATCGGTTTTTTAACAGCATCCGGAATTTTGTCGGCATTGTCTTTCAATTGTTTTTCACTTTGGAAAATCATGGAATCTGCCCCATTGATTTTTTCAGCTTCTTCTTTGTATTTTCTATCTTCTTCCGCATGTGCTTCAGCATCGGCTTTCATTTTTTGAATATCAGCATCGCTCAAACCGGATGATGCTTCTATACGGATATTTTGAGATTTATTGGTTTGCTTGTCAATAGCTGTAACATGTATGATTCCATTGGCATCGATATCAAAAACCACTTCAATTTGAGGTACACCTCTTGGGGCTGGTGGAATGCCATCCAAATGGAAACGACCGATGGTTTTGTTGTCTTTGGCCATAGCTCTTTCACCTTGCAACACGTGAATTTCTACTTCAGGTTGATTGTCGGCAGCTGTTGAGAATACTTGTGATTTTTTGGTTGGGATGGTTGTATTGGATTCAATTAATTTGGTAAATACATTTCCCATAGTTTCGATTCCAAGAGAAAGAGGTGTAACATCCAATAACAATACATCTTTCACATCTCCGGTCAAAACACCACCTTGAATAGCTGCACCTATGGCGACCACTTCATCAGGATTAACACCTTTATGTGGTTTTCTACCGAAGAATTTCTCAACTTCCTCCTCTACTCTAGGCATACGGGTTGAACCACCTACCAAGATTACTTCATCAATATCGCTTGGGTTTAAACCGGCATCTTTTAGAGCTGATTTTACAGGCTCCATAGAACGACGGAATAAATTATCGGCTAATTGTTCAAATTTGGCTCTTGTCAATTTACGCACCAAGTGTTTTGGACCTGTAGCTGTAGCGGTTACATAAGGCAAATTGATTTCCGTTTGAGCTCCACTTGACAATTCGATTTTAGCTTTTTCTGCGGCTTCTTTTAGACGTTGTAATGCCATTGGGTCTTTACGTAAGTCCAAATTCTCTTCGGCATTAAACTCTTCTGCTAACCAGTCAATGATAACTTGATCAAAATCATCTCCACCTAAGTGTGTATCGCCATTGGTAGAAAGCACTTCAAATACGCCGTCACCCAATTCGAGGATTGAAATATCAAATGTACCTCCACCTAAATCGTAAACGGCTATTTTTTGTTCGGTGTGTTTTTTATCCAAACCGTATGCCAACGCTGCGGCAGTTGGTTCGTTAATAATACGAGCCACTTTTAAACCGGCAATTTCACCAGCTTCTTTGGTAGCTTGACGTTGAGAATCACTGAAGTATGCAGGAACTGTAATAACGGCTTCTGTCACCGTATATCCCAAATAATCTTCAGCTGTTTTTTTCATCTTTTGCAACACCATAGCGGAAATTTCCTGCGGTGTATACAATCTTCCATCAATATCTACGCGTGGTGTATCGTTATCACCTTTTACGACTTTATAGGGTACACGTTCTGCTTCCATTTTGGATTCAGAATATTTGTTACCCATAAATCTTTTGATGGAGTAAACCGTGTTGTGTGGATTGGTTACCGCTTGACGTTTGGCAGCATCACCCACTTTTCTTTCTCCACCTTCAACGAAAGCTACAACGGATGGCGTTGTACGTTTACCTTCTGAGTTTGGAATTACCACTGGATCACTTCCTTCCATTACAGAAACACATGAATTGGTTGTTCCCAAATCTATTCCAATTATTTTGCTCATCTTGATTACAATTAAATGTTATTATTATGAATTTGCAGGGCTTTGTTCAAGGATTGTGCCAATGGGACAATTGTGACAAACTGACAGTTTTAATTTTGGAAAAAATATATTTGAATAGAAAAAGACTTTACAAAAAGTTAGTATGAATAAAAAGAGAAACTGAAAATTAAATATTTAAAACAAATGCTTATCTTTGACCTAATTAAACCATATTATTAACTCAAAAAAACACATTATGAGCAAATTTGATGAAAAATTAGCACAGTATTCAGCAGAATTTAAAAAACTAGGTATCGGATTTGATGCTGCTTTATTTGAAAAAGTAACCAAAGGTTTGGGTCCATCTATTTACAACAAGGATTCTGAAACTGTATCTTGTTCTCAAGATTCTGAATTGGCAACTGTAAAAAACAATTTTTGTATGAAAAAATTGGCCATTACTGACGAAAAGAAAGTGGATACAGCTATTAAAAATGTTTGTGAAAAATTGGGAACATCCAACAAAAACAAATACAGAGCTATGTTCTATTATCTTTTGGTAAAAGAATTTGGGGCTGAAGGAAAATACTAAACCATTTTATTTATTTATTACAACAAAAATCCTGCTTTTATGGCAGGATTTTTTTTTAAAAGTTGTTTAAACTTTAACGGGTGAAAACCCACTCTGTTTCACTGGAAAGTTTGTCATCAAAGGCATATCCATCACCTGAGAATGTTTTGAGTTGATCCACTTTTTCAACATGATGGTCTATGGCAAATCGCGTCATGAGTCCGCGTGCTTTTTTGGCAAAAAAACTGATCACTTTGTAATCTCCGTTTTTATAGTCTTTAAAAATTGGGGTGATGATTTTGTTTTGGAGTAATTGAGATTTTATGACTTTGAAATATTCTTGACTTGCTAAATTTACTACCCATTCATCCAAAGCCAATTCAGTTTGAATGGCTTGTGTAATATTGGCATCCCAATATTGATATAAATTTTTAGATTTACCAATTTTCAAATCAGATCCCATTTCCAAACGATAAGGTTTGATCAAATCAAATGGTTGCAATACACCATATTGACCACTGAGTATTCTGACTGAATTTTGCATATAATCCCAATGCAATTCTGATATATAATAAGCATCCAATCCCACATAAACTTCTCCTTTGAAGGCATAAACGGCTTGTCGTAAATCAGTGGTTTGCTCCCATTCTTGAATGCGTTTCCAATTTAAATCTGCCAATTTATCTGAAATATCCATGAGTTCCATCAATTTCTTGGGCGTCTTGGATTGTAAAACTTGGTTGATTTCATTGGCTTGGGTAACAAATATAGGTTTGCTACTCCTAAGTGTTGGCACTTTAGTTTGAAAATCTAAGGTTTTGGCTGGTGAAAGTAGAATTTTCATTTAAAAAAATTACTTCTCGTTTTTTTTCTTCCAGTGTTTAGAATGCTGGAAGAAAAAAAACGGGAAGGGTTTAACGGTTCAAAGGTAATCATAATTGAACGTACCTAAAAACAATATCCATTTTCTTCAATCACTTTTGCGGCGATAATATTACGCAAAGCTATAGCGTTTGGTAAATTGGTATATTTGGTAAAGCGTTTTAATCCCATCAACATGACGCGTTGTTCATCGCCTTCTGAGAAATACAAAATGGCTTCTTTACCTGCTTTGTTGATATTTTCAACAGCATTATATAAATTGAGTTTGGCCATGGCAATTTGTTCTTTTACTGCAACTTCACCTTTTGCTGCAACTAATTTTTCAGTTCTCAACACAGCACTTTCGGCCATGTAGATTTCCATCATTACGTCGGCGGCTGCTAATATAAGTTGCTGGTGGTTTTCCAAGTCCATTCCATAGGTTTGCACTGCTTTACCGGCAACCATCAAGAAGGCTTTCTTCAAATTGGCCAAAACCACTTTTTCTTCTGAAAATAATTCAGAATAATCGGGTGTTTCAAAAGATGGTATGCCCATCAAACCTTTACCTACTTCCATAGCCGGACCCAACAAATCCAATTGACCTTTCATGGCTTTTTTGAGTAACATAGAAATGGTTAATAAACGGTTGATTTCGTTTGTGCCTTCATAAATACGGGTGATACGCGCATCACGCCAAGCACTTTCCATTGGTGTTTCTTCTGAAAATCCCATGCCGCCATAGATTTGAATACCTTCATCGGAAGCTTTTTGAATTTGTTCTGAAACAAATACCTTTAAAATAGCGGCTTCTATGGCAAACTCTTCAAAAGCATTTAATTCAGCTTGTTCGGTTGACATTCCACTTGCTTCCAATTCTTTAATTTTCATTTCGATATCGTGAGCAGCTCTGTAAATACCCGATTCACTTACATAAGCATTCAAAGCCATATTGGCCAATTTGAGTTGAACTGCCCCAAATTTAGAAATTGTAGTTTTGAATTGTACACGTTCATTGGCATAAGTAGTCGATAAAGTGACCAAACGTCTTTGCGCATCCATACAACCGGCAGCCAGTTTGACTCTACCTACGTTCAAAGAGTTTAAGGCAATTTTGAAACCATCACCTTGTTTACCCAATATATTTTCCACCGGAACTTTGGTATCGTTAAAGAAAACTTGACGTGTTGAAGATCCACGAATACCTAATTTATGTTCTTCTTCACCCAATACGATTCCGTTAGGGTTATTTTTATCAAAATCAACGATGAATCCTGTTATATTTTTATCGTCACCAATGCGTGCAAAAACAGTAAATATTTCAGCAAAACCAGCATTAGAAATCCACATTTTTTGTCCATTGATGAGGTAGTGTTTGCCATCTTCGGTCAATTTGGCTGTAGTTTTACCTGAATTGGCATCACTTCCTGCTTCAGGTTCGGTTAAGCAATAGGCTCCAAACTTAGTTCCAGCAGTCAATTCGGGAAGGTATTTTTGTTTTTGTTCCTCATTACCATATAAAAAGATAGGCATGGTTCCAATACCGGTATGTGCACCCCAAGCAGTTGCTAAAGATCCTGAAATACCTGAAATATAATCGGTAGCCAACATGGTGGAAACAAATCCCATGTGTGAACCGCCGTAATTTTCAGAGACTGCCAAACCTAAGAATCCCATTTCACCCAATTTGCGCATGGTTTCTTCTGTAAACTGGTAGTCTTTCTTTTCAAAACGTTCCCGATATGGTACAACTTCGCGATCAGCAAATTCTTTCACGGCATCACGCATCATGATTTGCTCTTCATTGAGTTCTTCTATGGTAAAGATTTCATCTTTGGATACTTCTCTGATTAGGAATTCTCCTCCTTTAATTGTGTTCATTTCTTACTATTTTGAATATTGAATAATGACTGTTGAATTTGCGTATTTACAGACAGGTATAATAGTTTGACTAACTATTCCGCTGCAGGTATTGGTTTGTAATTAAATTTATTTTGTTGTTAGGACAAAAGTTCATATACACCAGCAGCACCTTGTCCGGTTCCGACGCACATGGTAACGATGCCGTATTTATTTTTACGTCTGCGCATTTCATTGAATAATTGGACAGACAATTTGGCGCCGGTACAACCCAGTGGATGACCTAATGCAATGGCGCCACCATTAACATTAACCAAATCGGGGTTGATTCCCAATTCTCTTACAACGGCTAAAGATTGAGCGGCAAATGCCTCGTTGATTTCAAACAATTCGATGTCTTTTAAGTTCATTCCGGCTTGTTTTAAAGCTTTGGGAACGGCTGCTACAGGACCAATACCCATTATACGAGGTTCAACGCCCATAGCTGCGTAGGAAACCATGCGAGCAATGGGTTCTATATTTAATTCTTTGACCATTTCTTCACTCATGATCAAGACAAAAGCAGCACCATCACTCATTTGAGAAGAGTTTCCTGCAGTTACACTTCCATTGGCTGCAAATACGGGTTTCAATTTTCCTAAAGCTTCCAAAGTAGTATCTTTTCTAGGTCCTTCATCGATGGAAACCGTATAAGACTTGGATTGCTTTTTACCTTTTTCATCTACAAATGTTTGATCTACAGTTATAGGCACAATGTCTTCAGCAAACGTATTATTTTCAAGGGCTTTGACCGCTTTTTGATGTGATTGCAAAGCAAATAAATCCTGATCTTCACGGCTGACGTTAAACTGTTGTGCTACGGCTTCGGCTGTGAGTCCCATTCCCCAATAGTAGTTTTCGTGTCCTTCTTTGGCGGTTTTAAAATCGGGAACCGCACGGTAGCCACCCATGGGAATATAACTCATACTTTCGGCGCCACCGGCAATAATGCAATCGGCCATTCCTGATTGAATTTTGGCAACAGCAATACTGATGGTTTCCATTCCGGAGGCACAATAACGGTTGACTGTCATTCCGGGGACATCGTCAATTTTAAGTCCCATTAAGGAAATCAAGCGTCCCATGTTGAGTCCTTGTTCGGCTTCGGGCATAGCATTTCCAACGATAACATCATCAATGCGGGTTTTATCTAATTGTGGGACTTGCGCCAACAGATACTCTATGGTTTCTGCTGCCATTTCGTCAGGACGTTTGAAGCGAAAAACTCCTTTTGGGGCTTTACCCACTGCGGTTCTGTATCCTTTTACTATGTATGCGGTTTTCATTAATTTTAGATTTGAGATATGTAATTTGAGATTTGAGATTTTAGATTTTAGATATGAGATTTGAGTATTGAGTATTGAGATTAGAATTGAAATAATAATTCACTTTACTTTTTTTCAATTCTCTGTTCTCATATCTCAATACTGCGAAACGTTAGTTTCGCAGTGGTTTTCCCGTTTTCAATGTATGTTCAATACGTTCCAATGTTTTTCTTTCGGTCAATAGACTCAAAAACGCTTCCCGTTCTAAATCCAATAGATATTGTTCGCTTACAAATTGGGGTTCGGATAAGTCCCCACCAGCCATGATATATCCCAGTTTATTGGCAATTTTCTGATCGTGTTCGGAAGCGTACATACCTGCTTTCAAGCTGTCTGTACCAACGTAAAACATACCCAAAGCTTGACGGCCTAACACATAACAAGGTTTGGGAGCGGGTTGGGTATATCCATCGGCAACCATTTGCAAAGCGTGTTGTTTGGCTACTGCAATTTGACGATCTTTATTGACCACAACGATATCTTTACCTTGTTGGTAATATCCTAAATCAAAAGCTTCGTAGGCAGATGTGCCAACTTTGGCCATAGCTATATTGATAAATGCATCGCGTAAACGGTTCATTTTCACGTCATCTTTTGCCCACAACTCGGCTACCCTACGGGTCACTTCTTTAGTACCGGCACCGGCAGGAATCAAACCTACTCCAAACTCTACCAAACCGGTATAAGTTTCGGCAGCTGCTACAACTTTGTCGGCGTGTAAACTCATTTCACATCCGCCACCTAAAGTCATCCCATGAGGTGCAACAATAACCGGAATGGATGAATATCTCAATTTCATAACCGTATCTTGGAAATACTTGATGGCCATATTGAGTTCGTCGTATTCTTGTTCGATTGCCAACATGAGAACCATTGCCAAATTGGCTCCCAAAGAGAAATTGGGTCCTTGATTGCCAATGATTACAGCACTATAGTCTTTTTCAGCCATAGCGATTCCTTTGTTGATGGCTTCCAAAACACCACCACCCAAAGTATTCATTTTGGATTGGAATTCGACATTAAGTACGCCATCACCTAGATGTTGGATACTGGCTTCGGCATTTTTCCAAACAGTTTGAATTTCTCGCACATGATCAAGAATGATAAAAGCATCTTGACCGGGTATTTTTTTAAAGTTTTTTTGCGGAATGTCGTAGTAATATTTGGCTCCTTCTTTCAGCGTATAAAATGAAGTTTGCCCTGCAGCAATAAGATCATTTACCCATGCATTGGGTTTATAACCTTCGGCTTGCATCAAAGCGATTCCTTTTTCTACGCCAATGGCATCCCATATTTCAAATGGACCGTGCTCCCATCCAAAACCGGCTTTCATAGCATCGTCAATGCGATACAATTCGTCGGAGATTTCGGGAATGCGGTTGGACACATATTGGAAAATAGCAGCCAATGTTTTGCGGTAGAATGCACCGGCTTTGTCCTGACCTTTTACCAAAACTTTGAAACGATCTATTACTTTATCTATAGATTTGGTCATTTCCAAAGTGGCAAATTTGACAGGTTTGGAGGCTTCGTATA
This sequence comes from Flavobacteriia bacterium, assembly GCA_011391075.1. Lineage (GTDB taxonomy): Bacteria > Bacteroidota > Bacteroidia > Flavobacteriales > Flavobacteriaceae. Next base: position 22,371 of record JAABRF010000008.1, read on the forward strand.
CTAAAGTATTGAGATTAAGGGCATGGATTTCACTTTTGCCGTTGACCATTACTTTTTTGTAAAAACCTTGTCCAGACTTGCTACCCAACCATTTGTTTTCCATCATTTTGTTTACAAAATCAGGAATGGCAAAAGAGTCGTGCATTTCGTCATTGGGTGCATTTTGGGCAACACCGTTGGCGGTATGCACTAAAGTATCCAATCCTACTACGTCTACGGTTCGGAAGGTAGCCGATTTGGGTCGGCCAATGACCGGACCGGTGAGTTTATCGACTTCTTCCACAGTTAAATCCAGTGACTTAACGGCATGGAATAGATCCATGATTCCAAAAATACCGATGCGATTACCGATAAATGCCGGCGTATCTTTGGCTAAAACAGCTGTTTTGCCCAAGAATTTTTCACCATAGTTCATCAAGAAATCCATGACTTCAGGTTTGCAATCAGGACCCGGTACCACTTCAAAGAGTTTCAGATAACGCGGTGGATTGAAGAAATGGGTTACGGCGAAATGTTGGCGGAAATCTTCACTACGACCTTCATTCATAAATCGAATGGGAATACCGGAGGTATTGGAAGTAATCAAAGTACCGGGTTTGCGAAATTTTTCAATTTGTTCAAACACTTTTTGTTTGATATCCAAACGTTCGACTACCACTTCAATGATCCAATCACAATCGGCGATTAAATTCAGATCATCTTCGGTATTACCGGTAGTGATACGTGAAGCAAAGCTTTGGTTGTAAATGGGAGACGGATTGGATTTGAGGGTTTTTTGCAAACTTTCATTTACCAGACGATTGCGAACGCCTTTGTTTTCCAAGGTAAGTCCTTTGGCAACTTCGGCTTCAGTGAGTTCACGAGGAACGATATCAAAGAGACGGACTTGCACGCCGATATTGGCAAAATGACAAGCGATACCTGAGCCCATGATTCCGGATCCGATGATGGCTACTTTTTTGATTGATCTGTTCATTTATGAAATTAGAAATTAGAAATTAGAAATGAGATGTGAGATATTAGATATTAGAATGTTGGAAAAGGTATTTATTCAACCCTAAATTACGAATTATTTAAAGTTTATTTACTATGTTTTGACACTTAAAATTTAACAATTATCAAAAATAAAAACATTACACAATTAAAAAATGCATTTGAGGAATTGGTGGCTAATCAACTTCCATTTTTTTTCTTTTTAACTTTTCGGTAATCTTCGAAGAAGAATGCATTTTCCTTAATTAATCTATTGATATCACCTATCACTTCAAAAAAGTGATTGAGTTTTTCGGATGAAACATTTTCACGGATTACCTCATTAAATCTGATTACGACTTTACGGGCAAAGGCACGTTCTTCCAAACCCAATTGTGTCAATTTGATGATTACACTTCGTCCATCCTGTGGATTGGGTTCGCGGTAAATGGCACCTTTATCTTCCATACTTTTGAGGATACGCGACAAACTGGTAGCTTCCATCCCTATTTGAGGTCCAATCGAGGTAGAAGGCGTACCTTCCTCCATATCTATATTGAGTAAAACAAAAGCCATAGCCATGGTACTGTCATATTTGGCAGCTTGGTCGTTGTACATTTTGGCAATGGCTTGCCAAGTAGCACGAAGATGATGGTCTATGGATTGGTCTTTGGTCAATTGGATTTTAGAAATTAGAAATTAGAAATTAGAATTTGGAATTTGGTTATTGTGCTATTGGAATTTGTATATTGGCTATTACTATTTAGCTATTGTCTATTGCCTATTGGTAATTTAATAATACTAAAACGATTTCGTTTGGTTTACAAATATATAAATTTTATTATGCGCGCATAGTATTTTTGCATTATTTTTCTATTTCTTAACATAGTTTAATAAAAACAAATGCATTTTGAAATAATTATTAATAAATATGCAATAAAAAAGCCACAACATTACATTGTGGCTAAAATAAATCTAGATGTACTTTTAAAACTTTATGTTTCAAAGATTTTACTTCATCATTTTGAACTATTAGCTTAATCCATAGGTTTACTTTGATATATTGACTAAAAGGAATAATAAGCAAAATTCATTATTGAATTCGCACTTTTTTCAATTCATTATTAGCATTGAATGTAGGGAAATACATCAATTCCACTTGAGCCGGATTTAAAGTATATACACCTGAATACCTCGGATTGAGTTTGACTTCAAAAGTATAGTTCCCTTGCTTCAAGGTTTGACAGAATATTCGAGTTTCATTTTTAAAGCTCTCTCTATGCATCTCCTGATAACCTTTCTTATTGGAATCGGCGTAGGAACAACCGGCTGGAATTGGAATTGAAATCATAACATATTCTGCATCTTTATTGACCTGAACCGTGGCTATCAAAGTCACTTCTTTACCTGCTTCAAGGAAATCAACATCATTTGAAAAATGTGTTTTAATTTCGAAATCGGCTGAAAAAGGTATTGGATTGCTATCCCAATAATTTTGAGAAATACTCATATAAACCGGTGAAGTTCCGGTTTTGGATATCTCCAATGAGGCATCAGGATTTAATTCAATTTCAAATGGAAATTCAGTTATTTTTTGATCTAATATTCCTTTTATATGTACTTCCGGTGCTTTTACATTGGTTTCATTTCCCAACAAATCGGGCAAAATAGTTTCGATAATTTGCACTGATTCATAGGTATTCAGCCACTTTCCTGTATTTCTTTTTTCTAAAAAATAATTGCGCATTTTTCGCAACGTTTCAGCTTCTGACTTTCGCAAAACTGAATCTCTTTGTAAAATTCTATAAGCCAATAAGGTGTTTTGAATTTCATTGGTGAAAATTTTCATATTCTTTTGAGGTTTGGATATGTAAATATTACCAAACAAGGTTGTTTCCTGATGTTTTTTTATCATTTGAATATCTATGGGTTTACCTATCAATTGGCTTATTTCCAACATTTGAAGTTGGTCGGATATATCTGTGAGATCGTGTTTTTCCAACTCTTTGTAAAACCCTTCATAATCGGCTTTGGCTCTCATTAAAATAACACTTTTAAGAATCCGAATCTGCGTGTCAAAATCCTTAGTATTTGCAAACATCCATATCAGCGATTGGGTAATCAAATCTTTTTTGATATTGACTTTATAGTTCAATTGTTCGGCTTCTATTAGTGCTTCCAATACATGCAGTGAAATCCAAGGTGTAGTTTCAGACACATTCCACCAACCCCAAAGCGCAAAACTATTTTGATTTTTGTTCAATTTTTGGATGAGTTTTTTCACTTCAGCTTCATGTTTGAAATTTGCTCCCAAATGCATTTGAATGTGTTGTTCTGCCAAATAAGCCTTGAGTTTGGAAGCCATTTGCTCATTACAATCAAATTTATAATATTTCACCGATTGCAATTCTTCTTTTAATACATCTAGAATGTCAGCACGCAAGTATAGCTTGGCCTCACCATAGGCAGGATTCATTTTAGGATGGAGAATGGTATCTCGATCCATCGTGTAAAAATGTCCGTATGTTTTTTCCAATCCAACAGGAAAAACCGGAATATCGCGCAATTCACCATCTCTATAGCCGTCATTTTTAGATATGAAATATTTAATTTTAATGGAATCCTTTTCAGCAATAAATGGTAGAGAATCAATTAAAATCTCTTTCAGAAAAGATTCTTTTTTAAATATCTGTTTGTCGTTAAATTCCATTTGACGAATGATTTGGATGGAATCGGGAATGTAATTGATGGATTTGCCTATAGCAATGGTGGAATCCCCTTTCAACAGAAATCGAGGTGTAAAAAGTTGTGCCATTACAGGTTTCAAAGCTTTGACTTGGGTACTTTTTACACCTGTTTTTTTACGGTCAATGGCAATAAAATGAGCATCCCAACTCGTTACATCATCGGGATAAGTGACAGAAAACTTTGCTTTTCCAAACTTATCAGTTGTCAATGTTGGTTGCCAATAGGCTTCATCTGAAAAACGGCTGCGAATGCTGTTTTGTTGCATAGCGGCTTCCATAAAACCTTCTTCAAAAACAGGATTTTCGGGTTGAGGCACGTTTTTCAAATCCTTCTGACCTGTTTTGATGATAATGACTCCATGGGCAGCTCTAGAACCGTAAAGTGTAACTGCACTTGCATCATTGATGATTGTTGTTTCAGAAATAAAGGAAAGATCTACATCCGACAAATCGCCATAGAAAGGTACCCCATTGATAACAATCAAAGCTTTCTTTTCCAAATCACCATTCACAGATGAATATCCACGGATTCTTATAGATTGAGTGCTTCCGGGGATTCCTGAAGCTTCAGCAATACTAACCCCGGCCAATTCTCCATTTAAAAAACTTACCATGTTATTACTATCAGTAACACTTGAGGCATATCCTAAATAGCTTCTCTTTGTTGTGGTACCATAACCAACAATTATAACTTCATTTAAAGCATTACTATCTCCAGACATAGTCACATGGCTTACTTGAGAACCATAAACCGTTTTTTCGACGGATGACATGCCGATATAATTAAATTGCAACACCTGACCTAGGTTAACTAAAATACTGTAATGTCCGTCAAAATCAGTTTCAGTTCCAATATTTGTGCCTTTGATTAGAACATTTACTCCGGGAAGTGGTCCATTTTCATCTTGTACAATTCCTTGAACGAGATTACTTCCGTTCATCGAATTACGAAAATCAAAATAGAGATTTTGATATTCCATAACTTCTGTTTGAGGTCTGTTGTAATCCACATTATTATTGACATTATTCTCTATAAGTTCATTAAAGCGATTGCTAAATTCATCTTTAATCAATGCATCGGGTACAGTGAATTCATAATAATTGGTACCAAAGGGTTTGACTTCTATGGGTTCAAATTGCGTATAAAATTGATCAGCAAACAAGATAGTCAATTGGTAAACACCAGGTTTTAAATCATGAAATACATTGTTTATACCATTGTAAATTCTAAAAAACAAAGGGTCATTTGGTTGGGTTAAAATGACATTAAGAGGATTATTTAAGTTATTAGAATCGTTAAAAACAAGAGAAGTAACCAACAAACCATTTCCCAATTTGGTGTTATTTGGATTATTGAAACGGGTTGTAGATTGTCTTTTTATATTCAATTGGCTTTGTTCAAACTGTTCAATTGATTTAAGCGTTAGCGCTTGGTCATGCCAATTGAGATTTGTATTAAGATCGGAATAATAGGTTGGGTAATCATTTTTCTCCCTCATTTTGATCAAAGATGAAAAAACTTCGTATTCAAAATTGGGTTCGTGATAAAAGGTGTTGACATAAGACCCTTTGACCGTATAATCTACAACTCCACTAACCGGACCTGTCCAATTTTTGACATTATAATTGGTATTGTAAGAATTCCCAACATTATTGACATTGTTTAACCAAAAATAATTTTCTCCATTTTTAAGTAATACGGTTTGTTTCAAAGTATTGATTTGGTAAGGAAATATATACCGATACAACAAAGTTTTCTCCACGTCAGTCCATTTGCTATTCATATCCCAACGATTGATTTTGGGCAAATTCAAAGTATCATTTATACTGAAAATTAATTTTTTTCCGGCATTGAAATACATACTATCCATAAAAATTTCAGATTGTGTTGTTCTCATCCTTATACTGTGATATCCAGGAGAAATCTGAAAAGAATACGGATTGTAATTGGTATTCCAATCAAAATAAACCGGTTTATTATCCACAAAAACTACATGTACTTTTTGTTGTATTCCTTTTTTGAATACATAGGGTGCAAATTGGGTAATTGAATCTTGGGCATCATATTCAAATTTGTAGATTTCTTTTCCCGGATATGAAAATTGATAATACGGAATGCTATCCAATCGCGCTTTGGTATTCCAAAATTGGTAATTTAAAACTTCATCATCCAATTCTTTTTGGTTCAACGTTTCTATATTGAAGTTATTAATTTGGTTTTTATAATAGGTTTTGGTTTTAAACTCAGGAATATCTTCTAATTTATAATTAAATTTTTTAGTCAAGGCAAATGCAGTTAAATCGACATTTTTGACCGGTTGACCATTAAAATCGGTAACTTGAACTTCAATATCGGTAGTTTGTCCCGGAAAAACCATTTGTGGTTGGGTAACTTCAATGTTTAAAGTATTGGATTGTTTGCTGACCCGATAACTGACGCTTTTCACTTCTCCAGCCCAAATGTAATTGATAAAGATGTAGTAATCGACATCTGATATATCTGAATTTGAGTAATCTAATGCATGCGTATACCCATTTTCCAAGCGGGTATTTTGTTTGAAAATATCGTAGTAAAATGGAATATTTCTAGGATTGTTTACCTTGATTTCAACTTGATCTTTGGAACGATGGGAATAGCAGTTCAACAAATCGGGTGTATCTTTTAAATGTAGCCCAACTTTCACTTTTTCGGACTGCGTTTCATAGTCAGTATAAAAGGGATTTAATGGAATTTTCACCGGCAAATCACCTTCGTATAATTTCGTTCTATTGTCAAATGCATCAACTCCCCAAACTTCTCCATGTGCATTGAGGCGTATTCCATTTTCTTTCCATGTCACTGCAATAGAGTCATTTTCAACAGTTATGTCCAGTAATTTTTCTTCATAATTATAGACAAAAGATTCCGATTTTTGAATCATTTCCTGATCGGAAGTGGTCAATGTTACTAGCACTTTCGCTGAAAGATTGAGGTATTGAAAAACCGAATTTGGGATATTTATTTTGGTTTCTTCACGAGAGAGTAGTTTTTTTTCTACATAATACAATGTGTCGGGAATAAAAATTTGATTTTTATGATACTTAGATACCTTTTCGGGTATAATAATCACTTGTACACTCGCATCTTTGAGAAATAAATCGTTGGCATCGGTAGCCTTTAGAAAAATATCCAAACTATCTTGTTGGTCTAATTTATTTGAAGACAATCTCAATTCCAATTGGTTATTTTTCAATTCATAATCTCTGACTTGAAAATCAATACTGAGATAGGATTGTTCATTTTTATTCTCTAATTCAAAGTAATAGTCCTGATCTAGTTGCAAATCCAACGAATCGTGTAAAACGAGATTATAAACAAAACTACCGGGACGAATGGGTTCCAATGTATCAAGTACTACATGTTTTTTTCTGTTGTAAAATGTGAGATGTACTTTTTTATTCAAGGGTTTGCCATTGTTCTTGGCAATATATGCTTTGAATTTTACCGTATCACCCGGTTTAAACATGGGTTTATTCAAGACGTAAAACGTTTGAAATTTACGCTCAAAATCATAATCATCACATTCGTATTTATCAAACAAACAAACTGTTTTTTCATAGAGTTTGATAAAAAAACTCTTGGTACTGTAAATTGTACCTCGAGGGTATTTTCTAACAATAGATTTCACGCCATCTATGGGTAGATTATAAGTATACCTCAATGGAATCCAGGCATATTTGAGAGGTGTTTTCCATACGGTATTTACAAACGTTCTATTAATCCAGGAGTTGTTTCTATTTCTATTGAGTTTGTAAAAAACAGTATTGTTATTATATTGAATTTTCAACAAACCCTTTTGATTGGATTTAGCAAGGCTATAGCATTGAATGTCTTTTTTAAAATTGAGTTTTCTGGCATCAATTCTCACATTGGCGTTATCAATAATACCACCTTTACCATCTACAACTTGTATATTGAGATCGGTTGTATTGTTAAAGACAAATACTTGAAAATCCTGTTGGGATAGGATTTCAATTTCTTGTAAATGGTTTTGGGTTCTTGTTTTGAGATAATGTCCGGCCGGCAATTTTTTAGAAAAGACTGAATCAGTAGGTACCGAATCAATCAAGGTATGGAAAAAAGCAGGTTCAAAATGCCAATTCTCAGTGGTGTAAATCGCTTCTGCTTCACTGTCGGTGATATGATATATATAGGTATAATAACTGCTTTGACGACTGATGTGAAGATTTTGAGCTTTACTAACCTGAATATTGAGGAAGATAACGATAAAACTAAGACTTACGTTAAAACGCAATTGGGCTGAAAGTAAATGTAACTTTTGCATGGTTCTAAATATTTGGATTTGGTTATCCAAAGATACTTTCATTAATTGCCCTTGAAAAGTTATAATGAGTGAAAACAGGTTTTGGGTTAGGGAAGTTTAATTCAAAATGGGTTTGATTTAATAGTTATAAAGAAAAGTTTAATAGCTACTAAGTATAGTTTAATACTTACTTAATTTGGTTTAATACTTACTTCGTTTGGTTTAATACTTACTTAGTTTGGTTTAATGGTAACTTAGTTAGGTTTAATAGTTACTTAGTTTGGTTTAATTGTAACTTAGTTAGGTTTAATAGTTTTTAAGTTTGGTTTAATACTTACTTAGTTTCGTTTAATACTTACTTAGTTTCGTTTAATACTTACTTAGTTTGGTTTAATAGTTACTTAGTTTGGTTTAATAGTTATTAAGTATGGTTTAAAAATATCAATGAATCGTTAAATAGAATAAGGCTTCCAGCCTTTAAAGGCTGGAAGCCTTATTCATATTCAAGTCACTATCCCAAGAGAATATCTCCCAACAACGCCTCAACTTCCTGTTTCTGTTTTACATATTTCAATTGCAATTCAGAACCTTCACCCATTCGCTTATAGTAATCCAATCCCTTTTGAGCAAATTGCTTACGAAGAAAATTGGGCGCATCGGGAACTAAGGGAAATTGCTTGTGAAACAACATTTCGTAATAGGCTTGCCATTCGCGTTCGTTTTTGTCCAAAATGGTATTTTCAGCTCCTTTTTGACCAACATGAACCATTTCGTGAGCCAATAGATTGACCACTAACAAAACCGGATACTCAAAGGTGTTTTCCGGAATTTTAATTACTTGAGATGCTCCTAAATGACCAACTGTTGTCATTAAAAATTGCTGTAATGTTGCCTTTTCTCCGTATTCAAAACCTTTTAAATTGGGGTGTTTGATTTCATATTGATCTGCAAGAAATTCTATAGCTAGCAGTGTTTCTCCCAATTCATGGTAGTGTTGTACAATTTGCTCAATTTCAGCTAAGGTTTGCATGAAGAAGTAGGGTTGATTAAACTTTTTCTGTTGATATCATTAAAAATCAATTTCTATATGGGTCAAAATTACGGTATTTTTCCTACATTGCACTGCCATTTCATATGGTTCATTAGGTCTAAAATTTAAGTACTATTCTATTTCAATTATGAGCACTTCAGGGAGATTTGACTATAAACTCAAGTATTTTTTTGAAAAAAACGGATTCAATGTACTATCTCGTTTGGCAGACCGTTTGGGTATGCGTGCTTCCAATGTACGTTTGTTTTTCATTTACATCACCTTTGTAACGGCAGGATTGTCTTTTGGAGTCTATTTGACTTTGCATTTCTTATTGAAATTGAAAGACATGATTTATACCAAACGGAGTTCTGTATTTGATTTGTAAATTTGAGTCGAGAATTCAGAAGTTAAGATTTGAAGTAGTATTTCAGAACCTAGAAAAAGTAAAACAATCCTAGTTTAAATGAAAATCCCAAGTTTGAATATTTTCCAGAATAAACTGCACCTAGCTCTGCTATTGATGGGAATGGTACTGACTTTCGGAATTGTCGGATTTAAAATTATTTCACCTGAATATACTTGGATTGAAGCCCTATTCATGACTGTCATAACCGTTTCAACGGTAGGTTTTAGTGAAGTACATCCTTCGGATGAAGCTGGTAAACTTTTCACTGTATTCCTGATTATCATGAGTATTAGTATTTATGCTTATGTGGTATCGGTGGTGTCGGAATACATTGCACATGGTCGATTTTTTGAACAACGTAAAAAAAAGAAAATGCAACAAAAAATTATTCATCTCGAGCAGCATATCATTGTATGTGGTTATGGTCGCAATGGTCGTCAAGCTGTGGATCGGTTAAAATCCTATGAAAAAAATTGTGTAGTGATAGAGATGAACGACAAAATCATCGAAGAATTGGAATCCAATGGTATCATTTGTTTGAAAGGCGATGCAACTGATGATAAAGTTTTGATGCAAGCCAATATTTTGAATGCAAGTCATTTGATTACAGCCATGCCTTCGGATGCCGATAATTTGTTTGTCGTTTTATCGGCGCGTCAATTAAATCCCAAACTCAAAATCATCAGTCGGGCCGGGAAAGAAACATCTATTGGCAAACTCAAACTGGCAGGTGCCGATAACATCATCATGCCTGATAAAATTGGCGGAAGCCACATGGCCTCATTGATTGTTACTCCCGATTTGATGGAATTTGTGGAAAGATTGAGTATAGAAGGCAAGAAAAGCACCAATTTGGAAGAAGTAGCCGTCAATGATTTACCCAAAGAGTTTATCACCAAAACTCTATTGGATTTAGATGTGCGAAAAAAAACAGGCTGCTTGGTTATAGGGTTCAAAAACACCCAAAACGAATACATCATCAATCCCGATGTGCATACGGTTTTGGAGCCCAATACCTTCATCATCGTATTGGGTAAACCGGAACAGATTCTAAAGTTGCATGAAGTATTTTAAGAAAATGTTTAGTTGGACGATCAAGTAGATTTAAGTTTAAAAGTTTGTTCTTGGGAACTGGATTATTTATATGAAGAAAATAGTTGTAATAGGAAGTAATGGTTTGTTGGGTCAAACCTTGGTGCAAAAAATATCAAAACGTCCCGAGTACCAATTGTATGCCATGGCATCGGGAGAAAATCGCGAAACTTCGGTGACTGATTTGCGATACTTCAGCATTGATTTGACTGATTTGAAGTTTATCAAAATGCAGTTGAATTTGATTGAACCAGATTTTGTAGTCAACGCATTGGCTATGACCAATGTAGATAGTTGTGAATTACAACAAGATGATTGCAAACGTATCAATACTGATTTTGTAGCAGAATTAGCAGCTGTGTGTCGCGAATTAAAAGCTCATCTCATCCACATTTCCACCGATTTTATTTTTGACGGTAAAGAAGGTTTTTACAGTGAAGAAGACGAAGCTCAACCTGTGAATTACTACGGCTGGAGTAAGTTGTGGGCCGAAGAAGCCGTTATAAACTCGGGTGTAGTATACAGTATTTTGCGCACCATTGTGGTTTATGGGAAAGTAGCGGGTATGAAGAAAAACAATATTGTATTGTGGATTAAAGAATCTTTAGAAAAAGGACAAAGTATCAATTTGGTGGATGATCAATTCAGAATGCCTACCTATGTGGGGAGTTTGGCAGATGCCTGTATACTGAGTATTGAAAAGGAAACTGTAGGCATATATCATATCTGTGGCAAAGATTTGATGTCAATATACGATATGGGATTGGAAATAGCCGATTACTTTGGCTTGGATACTTCGCTTTTGCAAACCGTTCCAACCTCATCATTGACCCAACCAGCTAAAAGGCCACCCAAAACCGGATTTATACTCGATAAAGCTATAGATAAAATGGGCTTTCAACCGATGAGTTTGAGAGAAGGTTTGGATGAGATGATGCAAAATTTTTAATGAATTTTAGGAAATAGGCTCATTTGATTGAGATTATCTACAAATTTTAAATATAATACTGAGATTTGTAGGATTATTTTTGCCCAACTGCCAAAAAAATTGAATATTGCACGTTTAAATTTTGAAACAAACCTTAATAGAAGTCAAATAACTTTTTAAAAAAATTGGAAAGTTTATACTTGACTCTTGAAAAACAAATAACCGACAACCAATGAAACGCATCATTACCATTTTTCTAGTATTTTTTACCCAAGTGAGTCTATTGGCACAAGAAGGATTATCTACCGCCGAAAAAGTGGATGGCGTATTTAAAAATATGACGGGATGGTTTGTGGAAGATGTAATTTTCAAAGAAATTAATTTCGGTAAAGTTAATGAAACAAGAAATTTCAATCTAAGTGATAGTCTGTCTAAAGATTTTACTTTTAAAATTGTAAAAGACTCAATTTATATAAGTAGCCTAAAATTAAAAAGTAAACAAACAGCAGAAAAAATACATTATTCAAATCCCAAAGCAAGGATACTTGAAAATTCTGTTATAGTTCTCCCATTAAATCAAATTCAGGAATTTAAAAATGAATCAATTTCGATTTCTGCTCCTTTTGTGAAAGTCCCATGGGTTTTATTCGTATTGATTGGTGGTGCTATCTATTTTACATTTACTTTTAGGTTTGTACAATTTAGATTGTTTGGGACAGCAATTAAAACCATTCAAGGTAAATACGATGAAATTGATCATCACGGAGCGCACAAAACGGTTGGAGACGATGAGCAAAATGACGATATACCTGACACGATCAAAATTGAAGGACATCATGGTGAAGTCTCCCATTTTCAGGCATTGACTGCTGCCCTTTCGGGAACGGTAGGTTTGGGGAATATTGCCGGAGTTGCCGTAGCTTTATCAATTGGTGGCCCCGGAGCTACTTTTTGGATGATTGTAGCCGGATTACTCGGTATGGCATCGAAATTTGCTGAGTGTACGCTAGGGGTTTGTTATCGTGACATTGATGAAAACGGAGTCGTGTATGGAGGTCCGATGTATTATTTAACAAAAGGTTTAAAAGAAAAAGGCTTGAAAACCTTTGGAAAAGTATTGGCAGTCATTTTTGCTGTTTTGGTAATCGGTGGCTCTTTTGGTGGTGGCAATATGTTTCAAGCCAATCAAGCTTCGGCGCAATTGATAGAATTATTTGACATGACCAATCCCAATGCAGGGATATACATAGGTTTGGTGATGGCTGCATTAACAGCTTTGGTAATCATTGGAGGTATTAAAAGAATTGCTTCGGTTACAGATAAATTGGTTCCATTTATGGCTGTACTTTATGTAGGAGCAGCTTTGGTGATAATTTTTATGAATTTTAAAATGGTTCCTGAGGCGGTAAGTTTGATTTTTACTGAAGCTTTTACGGGAACAGCCATTGCGGGTGGTTTTATAGGGGCTTTGATACAAGGATTTAAAAGAGGAACATTTTCAAATGAAGCCGGAGTTGGTTCGGCAGCTATTGCGCACTCTGCCGTAAGAACCCGTTATCCTGCCAGCGAAGGTGTAGTTGCTTTGTTGGAGCCATTTATTGATACGGTTGTCATTTGCACGATGACTGCAGTTGTATTGGTCATTACCAATTTGCACTTGGGCTATTTTGAATATGGAGTAAAAGTAAGTGAAGGTGTAGAATTGACTGCCAAAGCATTTGAATCTCAAATTCCGCATTCATCAATTGTTTTGACAATAGCTGTATTTTTATTTGCTTTTTCAACTATGATTTCTTGGTCGTATTACGGATTACAAGGTTTCAAATTTTTATTTGGCAAAAGTAAAGTTGTTGATATTACCTACAAATTATTATTTTTAATTTTTATTGTAATTGGAGCTGCGATTACGTTGGGTTCAGTAATTGATTTTTCGGATGCCATGATTTTTGGAATGGTAGTTCCCAATATGATTGGAGTAGTTATACTCATTCCTACTATTAGAAAAGAATTAGCCAAATATCTCAAAGCTATTTCGGCTGTAAAAAAATAAAATAAAGTCGATTGGCTTTTTAAAAAATTGAAACATTTGGAAACCTGTTTATCAATACGGTTGATGTTTTGGATAGGTTTTCGAATACTTGAAAAAAAATATAATTTTTGTTAATGTCGTTATAATAAGTCTATTCTAATTTTTCCTCACCCCAGCCCTCTCCCAAGGAGAGGGAGCTACTGAGTGGTTTCATTAGAAAAATTCCTATATTAAACGACTATGAATATAGACATTGAAAAATTAGGAGTTACTTCAAAGCTATATTGAAGTAAGATATTGCTATTGTTAAATTTAAAAGTTTTTAAAAATGAAGCTATTGAAAAATTGGTATGCCTTTTCGGCAAAGGAAAGACGTGGTTTATTGGTGTTGTTTGGTTTAATTCTAAGCCTACAAGCCTTGTTATTCGGATTGAATTATTGGCATCCAAAATCGGTTGGTATTTCTATTGATACTCCCGAAATTAGAGCTTATCAAGCAGTAATTGATTCACTGAAGCAGCTTAAAATTACAAACTCCAAACCCAAAATTTATCCTTTTAATCCCAATTTCATTACTGACTACAAAGCTTATACTTTAGGCATGAGTACTACAGCGTTTGATCGATTGCAAGCTTTTCGCAAACAAGATTTATATGTTAACTCAGCTCAAGAATTTCAAAAAGTTACCGGAATTAGTGACAGTTTGCTTCGTGAAATTCAACCCTATTTCAAATTTCCAGATTGGGTGAAAAATCAAAAGAAATATTCAAATCAGGTGTTTCCTGAAAAAATATTTACATCAAATCCCAAACAAAATCCCAATCAAAATCCCAAAGTAAAATCGGATTTGAATACAGCAACCCATGAACAATTAGTAGCCATATACGGCATTGGGGAAAAGCTAGCCGACCGCATAATTGGATACAGGACAAAATTGCAAGGATTTTCTGTGGATGCACAATTATATGAAGTTTACTATCTAGATCGGGAAACAGCCGACAAAGTTTTAAAGCAATTCACGGTACTCAGTAAACCACACATCATTCCGATTAATGTTAATTCGGCTACGTTTAAAGAAGTATTACACAGTTCACCCTACATGACTTACGAGATTACCAAAGGCATCTTTAATTACAAAAATGCAGCCGGAAAAATTCAATCCTTAGAAGTATTGAAAAAAATAGAAGGTTTTCCAGTAGATAAATTTGACAGAATTAGTTTATATTTGAAGGCAGAATAAATAGATTTAAAAGAAAAGTAGACTGATGATCCAATTTTAACGTACCAATAATTTTTAAACTCTTTTTTCAATTAATATCAATTTAATCCCTAATAAATTGATTTTTCACAATATTGAATACGTAAATACGGCATTGTAATTTGACTAATTTGTGAATTTTTTTTAAAATGAATATAGATATTTCCGAAACTCAGGCTTTGATCATACAATCCATTCGGGATTTTGCCGAAAAGAAAATAAGACCTCACATCATGGAATGGGATGAGGCTCAATTTTTCCCTATAGATTTATTCCGTGAAATGGGAGAGATGGGTTGGATGGGTGTTTTAATTCCCGAACAATATGGAGGAAGCGGGCTCAATTACCACGATTACATCAGAATTATTGAAGAAATTGGCAAAGTTGATGGATCTATAGGATTATCGGTTGCAGCTCACAATTCGCTTTGCACCAATCATATTTATTTGTTTGGCAACGAAGAGCAACGTCAAATGTACTTACCCAAATTGGCTAGTGGTGACTGGATTGGTGCTTGGGGTTTGACTGAACACAACACCGGATCGGATGCAGGTGGCATGTCTACCACAGCAGTAGCAGATGGAGATTATTTTGTGTTAAATGGAGCCAAGAATTTCATTACCCACGGTATTTCCGCACAAGTAGCGGTAGTTCTAGCCAGAACCGGAGAAAAAGGCGATAAGCGCAATGCAACTGCCTTTATTGTAGAAAGAGGAACTCCGGGATTCAATGCGGGTAAAAAGGAAAACAAATTGGGTATGCGAGCCAGTGAAACAGCCGAAATGATTTTTGACAATTGCCGCATTCACAAAAATCAAATCTTAGGAAAAGTTGGAGATGGATTTGTACAGTCTTTAAAAGTTTTGGATGGCGGCCGTATTTCTATCGGAGCTTTGGCACTGGGAATTTCTAAAGGCGCCTTTGAAGCTTCTTTGAAATATGCACAAGAACGGGTTCAATTTGGTAAAAAAATTGTCCATTTTCAAGCCATCGGATTTAAATTGGCAGACATGGCAACTGAGATTGAAGCTTCCGAACTTCTGTTACACAAAGCAGCTCATGATTATCACCAAGGCAAACGCATTACAAAAATCGGAGCCATGGCCAAGATGTATGCTTCAGAAGTAGGTGTCAAAGTATCTACTGAAGCCATTCAAATTCACGGTGGATATGGTTATACCAAGGATTTTCCGGTCGAGAAATTTTATAGAGATTCCAAATTGAATACCATTGGCGAAGGCACAACTGAAATTCAAAAGTTGGTGATTTCTAGACAATTGGTGGATGGGAAATAGAAATTAGAGATTAGAATTAACAGCACTTTATAAACATTTAACTTTAAACTTTACAAACTCTACAGCATGGATTTTAATTTAACCGAAGAACAATTGATGATTCAACAAGCGGCTCGTGATTTTGCGGTAGCCGAACTTTTACCAGGCGTTATTGAACGCGATGACAAGGAACTTTTTCCATTTGAACAGATTAAAAAGATGGGCGAACTAGGATTCCTTGGGATGATGGTGGATCCCAAATATGGTGGTGGTGGTATGGATACCATTTCCTATGTATTGGCAATGGAAGAAATTTCCAAAGTGGATGCTTCGGCTTCTGTAGTGATGTCGGTCAATAACTCATTGGTTTGTTGGGGATTGGAAAAATTTGGAAATGAAGAACAAAAACAAAAATATTTAACCGTATTGGCTACCGGTGAAAAATTGGGTGCATTTTGTTTGAGTGAACCGGAAGCCGGAAGTGATGCTACTAGTCAAAGGACTACAGCATTTGACAAAGGTGATTATTACTTGCTCAATGGTACCAAAAACTGGATTACCAATGGTGGAAATGCTGATATTTATTTAGTCATTGCCCAAACCTATCCCGAAAAAGGACATCACGGTATCAATGCTTTTATAGTTGAAAAAGGTATGCCTGGATTTGACATTGGACCCAAAGAACACAAAATGGGAATCAGAGGTTCGGATACGCATTCTCTTATGTTTAACGACGTCAAAGTTCCTAAAGAAAACCGAATTGGGGAAGATGGTTTTGGATTTAAGTTTGCTATGAAAACATTGGCTGGAGGACGCATTGGTATTGCCTCTCAAGCATTGGGAATAGCTTCCGGAGCTTATGAAAGAGCTTTGCAATACTCCAAAGAACGCAAAGCTTTTGGAAAGTTGATTTCTCAACATCAAGCCATTGCGTTTAAATTGGCCGATATGAAAACCAATATCGATGCGGCAAGACATTTGATCATGAAAGCCGCTTGGGATAAAGATATGAATCAGGATTACAATTTATCGGGTGCTATGGCGAAATACTTTGCTGCCGAAATGGCGATGAAAGTGACAACTGAAGCCGTTCAAGTACATGGCGGATATGGATACGTCAAAGAATATCACGTAGAACGCATGATGCGAGATGCCAAAATCACTCAAATTTATGAAGGTACATCTGAAATCCAACAAATCGTGATTTCCCGTACCATTTTAGCCGATTAAAAAATATTTTACTTTTTTAAAGTCGAACTTCGCACTCCAAATTACTCGGGATGCGAAGTTTTTTTTTGCTTAGGGGGAGCAAGGCTGTAGAAACTTTGACTTTTTCAAAGAAACTATATTATTTTAATGGGTTTGCAAATTCTTCACATACATTGGAAAAATAGCAAAATTCACTGATTTTCCAATTGGCATAACTGCCAGTACCATTAAAAGCAGCTTGAGAATTGTCGACTTGGATACAAGTGAGTTTGAAATTCTTCTCAACATCAAATATTTCAATCTGTGAATTGTATGAATTTCTGATATTTACTGACTCCAAATTATTGTTATAAGCCCATACTTTTTTCAAGCCTGTATTGGTTCCCAAATTGAGCAAAGACAAATGATTATCAGGAATATATAGGTTTTCCAATAATCTGAGGCGTGACACATCTATTTTTTTAAGTTGGTTGGAAGCTGCATATACTTCTTTGAGATAGGTATTGTTACTCAAATATAATTCTTCAATCAGATTATTATTGACATTAAGACTTTCCAAAGCAAAAAGCGGATTAGTATCTATTTTACTTATGAGATTGTGATTTGCAATTAATTTTTTCAATTCTGAAAGATTGGAAACATCTAGGTTGCTTATGACATTGTGATTGAGTATTAAAGTTTTCAAACGCAAAGCTTGTGACAAATCAACTGACTGAACGAAGTTGTTATTGATAATTAGTTCGGATAAATTAGGATTATTGAGTTGGATGTTGTTGATTTTATTATAACTACAATCGAGTTTGGTCAAATGATAACAAGATGAAATATCCAACTGAATCAAGTCATTTTGAAAACATTTGAAAACTTCCAAATGATTCAAATCTATCCAAGAAATGGTTTTGATGAAATTGGAGCTGCAATCAAATGTATGCAATACCGGATGTGTTTTTAATACCATTTCATTGAGCTTATTATCTGAAATGTTGACACTTTCAAGATTGGTTAAACTTTCAATGTTTATTTTATGAATCAAATTTCGGGATAAAATCAATTGATTTAATTTTGGATTGCTATTCAAATTGATTTCACTTATTTTATTTCTATGTGCATTGAGGATTTTCAATTCACCTAAATGCTGTACATTTAAATAATCAATTTGATTGTTTTGACAATACAATTCTTGAAGCTTGGCATTGCGAGAAAGATCCAAATAAGATAATTGATTGTTGTTACAATAAAGGACTTCCAAATTGACAAATGCTTCAATACCTTGTAAATCTTGAATGTTGGAATTGGAAATATTGAGTGTAGTAATATCTTTTACCGCATCGGTAATGAATTTTTGATTGCTTAAACCATCATCAAAACCCAAATTTGATAGCATTTTTTCAAAATTATCATCAGGTACATACGTAGTACATTGCATGGTAAATTGGGCTTGGTTGTCTTTGAGCCAAACACCTGATTCAGCTTGTTTTAAATCATCTACTTCAATACACCATAAATTGGGATTCTTAGTTGTATTCAAAACTGTTAATTTGAAATTATTTCCATTTTTCAAACTCAGAGATTGCAATTGATTATCACTACAAATCAATTTATCGAGATTGGGATTGGAAGTTAAATCCAAACTGATGAGTTGGTTCATATCACAACACAACTTTTCAAGACGTACTGCGTTGGTTAAATTGAGTTGGGTTAAATTATTCTTTGTGAGGTTTAAATACTGTATAGCTGCTAGATTAGCCTCAACACTTTTCAAATGATTGTTACTAGCACAAACTTTGGAAAGAATCTTATTCTTAGACAAGTCGAGTTGGCTCAATTGATTGTCACTACAACTCAAAAATTCCAAATAAGGATTGTTTTGTAAATTTAAATTGTGAATATTGTTGTTGTGACAAACTAATTTTTTAAGATGTAACAAATTACTGACATCCAGTTTATCCAGTTTATTATCAGAAATATCCAAAATTTCTAATTGGGTAAAGGCCTCAAGTCCAGTTAAGTCGTAAATTCCTTTATTGGCCAACAGAAGTTCTTTAATTTCTAATATATTGACTGGATCAATCAGTCCGTTGACGTGTTTATCGGCATCAATACCGAGTTCAATCAATGCTCTTTCAAACTTGGGATCGGGTACTGATATCATCCCGCCATTATCGGCAAAAGAAATACTGGTACACAATAATGCGATTGAAAAAAGCAATTCTCTAAGATGGTAAGCAGCGTTTTTAAAAAGGCCGTTTACATTACTGCAGTGGGTTTGATTCTTGCACATAATCCTTTAGTTTAAAATGATTATTTCAAAAAAAAGGAGCAAATAAGTTGATAGTCTTTTTATAGTAAGTAGCAAAAAACTATAAACCGGCTACTGCATTAAATAGGTGTGGAAAATAACAAGTTTATAACTCATTAAAAACCACTGCAATATACGAAATATTCAACCCATTGATTTGCTAAAGAATGTCTATATTTTTCATAAATTACAAAAAATGAAAATATTTTTTTCAAAAAAAACAATTTTTTAAAAAAGTAGAATA
This sequence comes from Flavobacteriia bacterium, assembly GCA_011391075.1. GTDB lineage: Bacteria > Bacteroidota > Bacteroidia > Flavobacteriales > Flavobacteriaceae. The sequence continues at coordinate 42,166 of JAABRF010000008.1, forward strand.
TTTTAAAATCTAGCTTTATTTTTTTGAAGTTGCCAAGTTCTCGCAATTTTGGGCATAAAAACCCGATTCGCTAATCTTCCAATTGGCATAATTACCTTGTTTGTGGTTGGCTGCTTCCACTTGGTCCACTTGAATACAAGTTAGATTGAAATTCTTCTCGATATCCATAATTTCAATAATTGCATTTTTACCATTCTTTAAATTTAAACTCATGAGATCATTGTTGTAAGCCCATAATTTTTTCAACGAAGTATTGGTATTTAAAGCTAAAGTTGTGATTTTATTATCGGGAATGTAGATACTTTCTAGTAGCGTCAAACCATTTAGTTCCAAAATATTCATTTGATTGGATGCCGCAAATAAATCCTTCAATCGCTTGCTTTGTGTTAAATCGAGTTTGGAAAGCTGATTGTTATTGACATTCAAATACTCTAGTGAAGAAGCGGTTTGGGTATTCAAAACACTAATCAAATTGTCATTGCAAATCAATTTTTTAAGTTCAGACATATGGTTAACATTCAATGCAAGTAAAACATTGTGATTGACAACTAGCGTTTGAAGTCTCAGTGTTTGGGACAAATTTATTTCATTGAGCAAGTTGTTATGCGCCCATAATTCGGTCATATTCGGATTATTCAACTGTAAAGAGTTGATTTTATTATAACTACAATCCAATGACTTTAATTGATACAATCGAGAAACATCCAATATTTCCAAATCATTATTGGAACATTTGATATTTTGAAGATTTTCGAGTTTGCCAAATTCAAAACTATTGATGAAATTGGAACTACAATCAACTTGTATGAGCATGGGATGATAATCCAATTGCAACTGACTCAATTTATTTTCCGATAGATTCAGTTGTTCCAAATAAGCATGTTGACTTACAGAAATTTCACCAATCAAATTTTTGGACACATTGAGATGCGTCAATTGTTTATTGGAATTGACATCCAAAAAAGTCAGTTTATTTTTTTGTGCATTAACAATTTTTAAATCGGTTAAACCGGTGATATTCAAGCTGGTCAAATAATTGTTTTGACAATGCAATTCCTTTATTTTGAGGTTTTTGCTCAAATCCAACTTGGTTAAATTATTATTGTTGCAAATCAACACTTCCAAATTTTCAAATGCACTGATGCCTTGTAAATCGGATATTTTCAAATTGGAAACATCCAATGAGGTAATATTCTTAACAAGATCAAATATGATTCTCTGATTGGGTTCACCAACATCCATTCCCGATGCAATCAAAAACTTCTCAAAATTGAGATCGGGAATATGCGCAGTACATCTATATGTATATTGAGCAGTCGCATCTTTTGCCCAGGAATAATTACCTGCATTTTCCATATCATCAACTTCAATACAAGTGAGATCAGGGTTAAGTGTGGCATTTAAAACGCTGATATTGGAATTATTTCCATTTTTCAAACACAAAGTTTGAAGGTTGTTGTCATTGCAAACCAATTTATCCAATTTGGGATTTTGAGATAAATCTAAACAAACCAAATAATTATCACTGCAAATCAACTTTTCCAATTCTGTAGCTTGCGTTACATCCAATTCAAATAAAAAATTGCGACTGATGTTGAGGTATTCAAGCGATTGATGCGGATTTCGAAAAACCTTTAATTTATTATTGGTACAGGATACTTTTTGAATGCGACTATTTGAAGTAAAGTCCAAATCCGTAATCAGATTATTGCTACAAGCTAAAATTTCCAACAAAGGATGTGCATCGAGATTGAGCGATCGGATGGAATTATTGTCACAATTCAGGTTTTTGAGTTTGGACAGATTGTCAATATTGAGTTGTTGAATTTTGTTAAAAGCCACATCCAACTTTTCCAATTGGACAAAAACTTCTATTCCGGTAAGATCAAATATATTGCTGCTAGGAAAACTGAGTTCTGTAACCAAACTAACATCCGTAGCCACAACCAATCCATTGATTTGTCGATCGGTATCTATACCAATATCTATGAGTTTCTTTTCAAAGTTAGCATCCGGTACTTTAAAAGTTTGCGCATACAAAGCCGAGCTCAAAATTGAACTTATAAAAAACACTCCTAAAAATACAATATGGTACTTTCGGCAATTATTTAAAACAGAAGTATTCTTAATACTTTTATGTATGAATGATAACATTTTCCTTCCTATTATATTTTAATAAAAGGAGACAACAAGAATATTTAGGAACTGCAATGTTACGAATTTTCTATTTCAGTACGGTACAAATTCAAATTATTTTTCTCTAAATCACTCAATTTAGGATAATTAAAGTTAAAAGATTGTAATTTTTGGATGATGGCGCGTGCTACCAAATACCTTGCGGTATCTTTATGATCTGCAGGAATCACATACCAAGGGGCTATATCTGTAGAGGTTTTTTCCAATAAATCTTCATATGCTTTCATATATTCATCCCAACTTTTCCTTTCCTTTATGTCACCAGCTGAAAACTTCCAATTTTTTTCCGGTTTATCCAATCTACGCAACAATCGGTTTTTTTGTTCATCCTTTGACATATGCAAAAAGAATTTGAGTACAATGGTGCCATTTTGAACCAAATGTTTCTCAAAAGCATTGATTTGATCCATTCTATCGTGGTAAAAGGCATCTGTGATTTTTTCGACACTTTCAAAATTTGGAATACTTTCGGCTAAAATGTATTCAGGATGAACCCTAGTCACCAACACATTTTCATAATGCGTACGATTGAATATGGCAATTTTTCCTCTTTCAGGTAATTTGGTATAATGTCTCCAAAGATAATCATGTGCCAACTCTTCGGTATTGGGTGTTTTAAAACTAAACACATTGACTCCGTTGACATTGACGCTTTTAAAAACTTCGCGAACCAAACTATCTTTGCCGCTGGTATCCATGCCTTGCAAACATATCAATATACTGTATCGATCATCGGCATACATAACATCTTGCAATTGAGCCAATTCCTTGGATAAGTTTTCCAATTCTTCTTTGGCATCCTTAATTTTTTCAAAAGATTCAAAATCACTCATTTGAGATGATTTTATAAATAAATATTTATCAGTATTCATAATAAAAATAATTTAACTTCAAATGTGTGCAATTTAGAAGATTCATCCTCAAATCGTTCATAGAATAACTCAATAACTTAATAACTTAATAACTCAACCATCCCAAAACCATCCATCCTTTACTTTGAAGCAAACATCCGCACATCACCTTCACTCACCACTTTATCTCCCAAAATAATCAAACGTTCCACAACATTGCGTAACTCACGAATATTTCCGGTCCAATCGTATTCCTGTAACAAAGCAACAGCTTTCTCATCAAATAATTTAACAGTCGAACCTTGTTCTTCAGCTATTTTTTCGGCAAAAAAAGTAATTAAAAGTGGTATATCATCTCTACGTTCATTGAGTGCCGGAACTTTGATCAGAATTACCGCCAAACGATGGTATAAATCCTCTCTGAAACGACCTTCTTCAATTTCTTTCAACAAGTTTTTATTCGTTGCTGCTACAACTCTTACATTGACTTTGATATCTTTATCGTCACCCACACGGGTTACTTTACTTTCTTGTAATGCCCGTAAAACTTTGGCTTGAGCCGACAAACTCATATCTCCTACTTCATCCAAAAAAATGGTTCCGCCATTGGCTGCTTCAAATTTGCCGGCTTTGTCGGAAACGGCTCCTGTAAACGAACCTTTTTTGTGTCCAAACAATTCGCTTTCTATAAGTTCGGATGGAATTGCAGCACAATTGACTTCGATCATCGGACCTTTGGCGCGTTCACTTTTCTCATGTAACCAATGCGCAACCAATTCTTTTCCGGTACCATTTGGTCCTGTAATCAATACCCGAGCATCGGTTGCGGCAACTTTTTCAATTATTTCCTTAATACTTTGGATAGAAGGACTTTCTCCTACCATTTCATAATTTTTACTGATTTGCTTTTTGAGTTTTTTATTTTCAACAACCAATTCCTTAACATCCAAAGCATTTCTTACTGCATTGAGTAAACGATTTAAATCAGGTGGTTTGGAAATGTAATCAAATGCACCCAACTTCATAGTTTGTACAGCTGTATCCAAATCGCCATGACCTGAAATCATCAGGAAAGGTAATTCGGGTTTTAGTCTTTTGGCATGTTGCAACACTTCGACACCATCCATTTTCGGCATTTTGATATCGCATAATACGAGATCCAACTCATTTTCCTTGATCATTTCAATACCTTGAATACCGTCTTCTGCTTCGATGACTTCATATACTTTGTTTTCCTCGGAAATGATTTTTACCAATACTCTGCGAATGGCAGCTTCATCTTCTATGATTAAGATTTTACTCATGTTTTTTTTGAAATAAGTGAAAAAAATTGCATTGTTTAGTTTGCTTTTGATACTACCTTCATACTAAAATTATTCTACAATTATATTTTTAATTTTGGGATATTCAACACTGTATTTTAGTTCAAACTCTTTTTTGGAAAGTGCCGGAATTTCAATTTCCCATTTTATTTCTCCATTCTCAGTATTTTGTTTGCCGTTGGTTGTGTTTAGCACCTCGACTTTAATATCTTCCATATTTGAAATAGGAACTTGATCCAAAATTGTGATGACAATTGGTTTGCTTTTATTATTTTTAACAGTGGTTTTCCAAGTCAACGTTTCTTCCTTTTTACTTCCTAAAAATTGTTTAGTAGTAAATTCTTTCATCTTTTCGCGTTGTACACTCACTTTTTTATCTCTACCTAATGAAATTTGTAAGGTATCGGTAACAAATCTAATATCTAATAAGGTTTTACCTACATAGGCATCTTCAAAGAAAACTTGGGCTTCACCTGCAAGCAAATTATACTGTTCCCATTTGGTAATATTTGCTTTTAAATACGTTTCTTCATTGAGTTTGGGTATCGCAAAATATTGATAGGAAGCGTCAATATCATAAGAGGCAACATCTACTGATGTTTTTTTATTATTTGACAAAACCGTATAAGGTCTGTCAATTTCAAAATAGACTTGGGTTTCATTTTCCACTTGTTGCGTAGGAATGATGAGGTTTTTCTCGGTTCTGTTTTTAACGGAAGTTACGCTAGACGCTTTATCCTCAGCTTTTTGATTTTTCCGATTTGAACCATATCCAACTATTACAACTTCCTCTAAAACAATATCATCAGCAACTAATCGCACATTCATATTATTATTTGTAATGGGACGTGTTTCTTCCATCATTCCAATGTAAGAAAAAGTTAGTTGACTATTTTGGTCGGGAATGGTGATTGTATAGCGACCATCAAAATCAGTATTAGTTCCTATAGTTGTCCCTTTAACAAATACATTAACGCCAGGTAATGGACCTTCTTCATCACTAACAACACCAGTGATGATATTATTGGATAAACTATATTTTAGAGGATTATTGTATGCTCCTAAATAATATGGGGTCAGCTCGGGAGCGACATTGGAAATGTTTGGATCATTAGAAGAAAGAATTAATTTAACGTTTTTCCAATCTTCTTTGGTATCTTGTTTCACATTGGCTTTGTAAATCAATTGTAAGGGTTCATCAATATCTTTCACTCTAATATCGTAGGATGGAAACCAAGACACATTACTTACTAGATAACTTATGGAAATTTCGTATTTACCGGCATTTTTGGCATTTACTTTGACCAATACTTCACCTGTAGCAAATTCTTTAATACTGGTAATCGTTTGAATTTGATTGTTAATATCATTGATTTGTTCATTTAATTTGGAAAGAGTCTTAATGCGATCCAATTCTTGCAATTTAAGAGAAGACAGCCGTTTGCTGTAAAAGTCTGAAGTTTGTTGTAAGTCTGTAACAGTAAGCGTTTGGTCTTTGCCTCCGATATTTTTGTTGGTCTGTAAAAACATAATATCTTCTTTTACTACTGTAAGCAAAGCATTTTCAATGTCCAATTTATCTTTTACTTCTCTTTGTAATGTTTCTAATCTTTTGAGTTCTTCAGATTTTTCAGATTTTTTAATATAATTCTGTTGGTGATTGACACCCAAAATCATCAATTGACCACCTGTTTTTACTTGAATACTTTGCGCATCTACAAAAGGTGATAAATCGATAAATTTGAGGATTGATTCTCCTTGTGGTAATTCAATTGATTTTTTTCGGACAATTTGAGCTCCTTCAATAAAAACAGTTACTTCTGAAACTTCTGAAGTAATGATTTTCTCAGGTAATTCTTGTGCCATAAATTGCAATGACAAACAAGTTAAAACGATAAATAGTGCATTTTTCATATATTGATGTTTCAGTTTGTTTTTTACCTGTCCCGATAGCTAGCGGGAGGAATGCCCTAAAATCTTTATAGGTATTTGAGACAAGATTTGTCTTGGGCATTTCATACTATATCTTTTAATCAAAATTAAATTAATCTCAAGTTTGTTTTAAGAAATTAAAGGTATAATTAGGTTCAAATAAGTAGACAGCCCAACATTCACATTTGTAATTAATACCTCATCCATTTCCACAATTCTCTATAGGTAGGTTTTTTTCCATACATCAGAATTCCTACTCGGTAAATTTTAGCGGAGAGCCAAATCATGCCTAAAAAAGTTGCGTACAACAATACCAAAGATACTACAATTTGCCATATCGGTACACCCATAGGAATCCGCATCATCATTACTATCGGTGATGTAAATGGTACCATTGAAAAAACAGTTGCCATAGTGCCATGAGGATCATTGATGACTACTCCAAATCCAATGTATAATCCCAACATCAAAGGCATGATAATCGGCATCATAAATTGTTGGGTATCTGTTTCGTTGTCTACTGCAGCACCAATGGCTGCATAAAGTGAACTATATAAAAGATAACCTCCGGTAAAAAACAATATAAACGATATGATGATGGTAACCAATGGTAATTGGAGGATTTCGTTGACTGCCAATTCCATCTCGTTGATATTCCCCAATTTTTGAGCAGCTTCCAATTGCTCGGAAGTCATATTTATATTGTTATCCATTCCCAATAAAGGCATAACTACAAATGACAATACAGTCAAAACTACGATCCAAATTAAAAACTGGAATATCCCTGCTCCGGCAGTACCTATTACTTTGCCGAGCATTAAATAAAAGGGTTTAACCGAAGAAATGATGACTTCGATAATCCTACTTGTTTTTTCTTCAATAACACTTCGCATGACCATAGCTCCATATATAATGATAAACATCATAATCAAATAACCCGAAGTAGCTCCAATAGCCAATTTGATTTCGTTTTTGAGTTTCGAAGTAGTTTCACCACTGAAATTATTGAGGTGAATATCGGTTCTGATTTCGGCAGATGCCACTTTGGAAGTGTCCAAACCCAAATCTAACATTTTGGTGATTTTCAATTTTTCATTGAATTTGGATTGCAAATCTTCGACAAAGGCAACACCTGGAGATTCAGTAGAATAAAATTGCATATTGACCGCAAGTGAATCAATAATACTGTCATTTGGAATTACCAATAAACCGGTCAATTCCGAATTTTGCACAGCGGTTTTGGCTGTTTCCAAAGTTTGATTGGACATATCGACATAACTCAGTGTTTTCGTGTTTTTAAAATCAGTAGCAGTAAAATAACGAGATTGATTGATATAGGCTACACTGCGAGGTTTTTCAATGCTGGTTTTAGTTAAAAAAGCCACTAAAACGATAAGTCCAATCATCAGTATCGGACTTAAAAAAGTCATGATGATGAAACTTTTATTTCTTACTTTGGAGAGAAATTCTCTGACGATGATGAGTTTTAGTTTATCCATAATATAGGTACATCCAAAATTGATTGAAAATTTTACTTTACATGATTATTTTGGAAAAGTTTTTATAAAATTTTTGAAGCTTTCAATTTACTATTGTTGATGGCTTGAATAAAGATATCATTGGCACTAGGTATCAATTCAACAAAATGATTCAAGGTTCCTCTAGATGTCAAAAAATGAATCAAATCATTGGAAGATTCTTTATCTTTTATGCTGATATTCAGTTTCAAATCATTTTCTAAAGATTTGAAATGAGAAGGTGTAATTTCAAAACGCTCGCGTAAATCATTTTTAATTTGATCATAATTTTCGGCATGTATACCCACCTCAAATGTATTGGTTTTGAATTGCCGTTTGATGTCGACTAAGTTTCCGTCCAATATCTTATTGGATTGATCTATCAAAGCGATGTGATCACAAAGTTCTTCTACGGATTCCATACGATGGGTTGAAAAAATGATCGTAGCTCCATTTTTTTTCAATTCTAGAATTTCATCCTTGATTAAATTGGCATTTATTGGGTCAAATCCACTGAATGGTTCGTCAAATATCAAGAGTTTGGGCTGATGCATAACGGTCACGATAAACTGAACTTTTTGAGCCATTCCTTTGGAAAGCTCTTGGACTTTTTTACCCCACCAATCTCCTATTTCAAATTTATCAAACCAAAATTTCAATGCTTTCTTGGCATCTTGACGCGACATCCCTTTGAGTTGCGCCAAGTATAAAGCTTGTTCGCCCACTTTCATTGATTTATACAAACCGCGTTCTTCCGGCAAATAGCCAATTTTATGAACATCTTCCGGTTGTAACGGTTTGCCTTCAAACAAAATCCGACCTGAGTCGGGCATAGTGATTTGATTGATAATGCGAATGAGAGAAGTTTTACCGGCCCCATTAGGTCCTAAAAGTCCGTAAATACTTCCTTGAGGTACTTGAATTGAAACTTTATTAAGAGCTGTGTATTCGCCGTATTTTTTTACTACTTCTTCAGCATGTATTAAATAATTCATTTTGTATATTTCAGATTGGATGGTCAAAAGTAAGGTTTTTTTGAATTGCAAAAAATAAATATTTTGAGGAATCATACAAGTAATGGTGTAGATTCATTTTTCTTAAATTTAAGTTTATCGATTCAATCAAATAAATATTCCTAATACATCAATAATTTGACATAAGTAGTGTACATTCAATCTTGCAAAAGCTGATATATGCTGTGATAAATAAATTATTAAATAACATTTAAATCTAAAAACGCCGAAGAATTAATCATTTTAATTCACTTTGAATAATCTTAAAAAACAGAATAGTGAAAGCATGAAATCTAAGTTACCATTCGTAAAGCAAATGTTTACTCAATCAAAACGCCAAACACTTTCAATAAGCCTCCTACTCCATCCAATGAAAATTTAGCTTTTTTCACCTTGTTAATCTGTGGATCAATGATGTATTGATATGAAGCCCGAAAATCACAACCTTCTAAATTGGTTCGGTCAAAGACGGCCTGATGCAATAGACAATTTTCAAGGATAGATCCCATTAAATCGGTTTCCGTAAAATCCACTGCTTCCATTTGACAATTTTTAAAAACTGTTTTTTTTATTTTAAGTTTATAAAAAGAACTATGGTTTAAATTACAAGTGTCAAAACTGAAACTCAATCCAAAATCATTGCATTTTTCAAAAGCTAAACCCAGCATTTTGCAATCTTTAAATTGTACTTCCCTGAATGCAGCATGGTTGAGTTGAGCCAAACTCAAATCACAATCTATAAAAACACAATCTACAAAAACCCATTCAAAAAAATTGACTTTGGCAAAATCACAATTAACAAATGTACAGTTTTCATATTCTCCTTTGGGCAAAGGATTTTCATGGAAGTGAATTCTTTCAAATTTTGTATCGGCTTGAAAAATCATAGGATTTAAAAAATTAATTAAACTTCAAAAATACGTTTTTACCTCGATATTTACGAAGGTTTATTAAAAGTCAAAAGATGTTTTATAATTTATTTAAATAAAACTTTTACCATTTGAGATTAATCCATCTGATTCTGTTTTAAAATGCAATTAAGCTTGCAAAAAAGAAAAATATTCTAAAAAATCTTTCCCTTTCAACACACAAAGGCATGGAAAAAATCATAAATTTGCCCTCAATCTAAGAACCATGTCCGACAATCAATCCTATATAGAAGTTTACGGTTCCCGCGTCCATAACCTCAAGAATATTGATGTGCGCATTCCCCATGAAAAATTGGTGGTAATTACCGGTTTGAGTGGAAGCGGCAAATCTTCTTTGGCATTTGACACCATCTATGCCGAAGGTCAAAGACGTTATGTAGAGACTTTTTCAGCTTATGCAAGACAATTTTTAGGAGGCCTCGAAAGACCCGATGTCGATAAAATTGATGGACTCAGTCCTGTGATATCCATTGAACAGAAAACTACCAATAAAAGTCCCCGATCTACCGTAGGTACCATCACCGAAATTTACGATTTTCTCCGATTACTCTTCGCTCGTGTAGGAGAAGCCTATTCCTACAATACCGGAGAAAAGATGGTACAATACAATCCTGAACAAATCAAGGATCTCATTTTCCAAACGTATCAAGGAAAGAAAATATATTTGATGGCTCCGGTCATCAAATCGCGTAAAGGTCATTACAAGGAACTCTTTGAAAGTATTGCCAAACAGGGTTTTGTCAGAGTTTTTGTAGATGGAGAACTCCTAGAAATCACCAAAGGCATGATGCTGGATCGTTACAAAATCCACGATATTTCGATCGTTATTGACCGTATGGAAGTGGATGAAAAAGCTGCTAAACGCTTGCAGGAAAGTATTCAGACGGCTTTATACCACGGAGAAAAGGTGATGCAAGTCATCGAATCAGAACACCCTGAATCCTTGCGGTATTTCAGCAGCAACCTCATGTGTCCCACTACCGGTATTGCCTATCCCAATCCTGAACCCAATACGTTTTCGTTCAATTCACCCAAAGGAGCTTGCCCGCATTGCAATGGACTAGGGTATGTAAATGAAGTCAGTTTACTCAAAGTAATTCCCGACCCCAAGATTTCAATCAAAAAAGGAGGAATTATTCCATTGGGCGAACAAGAAAATTCTTGGATATTCAAGCAATTACAAATCATTGCCGAAAGATATAAATTCAAACTCACCGATCCCATCGAAGAAATTCCTCAAGTAGCCATGGATATTATTTTACATGGAGGCCAAGAGAAATTTGATGTCAAATCGGAAGTCATGGGCATTACTAAAAATTACGCCATCGACTTTGAAGGTATTATCGCATTTATCGAAAGCCAATTCAACAACAATGAATCTTCTACAATCAAACGTTGGGCTGGCGGATTTATGGATGAAAAGGATTGCGAAGTTTGCCACAGTACGCGTCTGAAAATCGAATCCATTCATTACAAAATTCACGACAAGAACATAGCTGAGCTTTCAAAAATGGATATTTCCGAATTGGCCGACTGGTTCCAACACATCGATCAAAACCTTTCGGACAAACAAAACATCATTGCGCAAGAAATTCTGAAAGAAATCAGAACCCGTATTCAGTTTTTATTGGATGTTGGATTGGATTATTTGAGTTTGGGACGCAGTTCCAAATCACTTTCTGGAGGTGAAGCCCAACGCATCAGATTGGCAACTCAAATCGGGTCACAGTTGGTAGGCGTACTATATATTTTGGACGAACCCAGTATTGGATTACACCAAAGAGACAACCAACGTTTGATTGATTCACTTCAAAAATTAAGAGATGTTGGCAATTCTGTATTGGTAGTCGAACACGACAAAGACATGATCATGCACGCCGATTATGTCTTGGACATTGGTCCTGGAGCAGGCAAGCACGGTGGCGAAATTGTCAGTGAAGGCACTTATCAAGAATTGCTTACTCACGATACCTTAACTGCCGATTACCTCACCGGTAGACGCAAAATCGAGGTACCTCAAACCCGTAGAAAAGGAAATGGCAACAAACTCATTCTGAAAGGTGCCAAGGGAAATAATTTGAAAAACGTAAACTTGGAAATTCCTTTGGGTACGATGGTTTGCGTCACGGGTGTTTCGGGTAGCGGAAAATCTACTTTAATCAATGAAACCCTTTTCCCCATTCTCAACCAATATATATACCGCGGTGTAAAAGAACCCATGCCTTATGATAGTATCAAAGGACTAGAACATATAGACAAAGTCATTGACATCGACCAATCACCCATAGGCAGAACACCTCGTTCCAATCCGGCTACTTATACCGGAGTATTTACCGAAATTAGAGACTTGTATGCCATGACACCTGAAGCCAAAATCAGAGGCTATAAACCAGGTCGGTTTTCCTTCAATGTCAAAGGCGGACGTTGCGAAACCTGTGAAGGAGCCGGCGTTAAAGTAATCGAAATGAATTTTCTACCCGATGTGGAAGTCATCTGTGAAACCTGTCAAGGAAAACGTTTCAATCGAGAGACCTTGGAAATAAGATATAAAGGCAAATCCATCAGTGATGTCATGAACATGACCATTGAAGAAGCAGTGCCTTTTTTTGAAAATTTTCCTAAAATTCATCGCAAACTCCAAACGCTCCACGATGTAGGATTGGATTACATCTCCTTGGGACAATCTTCTACTACCTTGAGTGGTGGAGAAGCGCAACGCATCAAATTGGCAACAGAATTATCCAAAAAAGCCACTGGAAACACCATCTATATTTTGGATGAACCCACTACAGGTTTACATTTTGAAGACATCAAAGTTCTGATGGAAGTCTTGGACAAATTGGTAGATAAAGGAAATACCGTTTTAATCATCGAACACAATATGGACGTTATCAAACTCGCCGATCACATCATCGATATAGGTAAAGAAGGCGGTAAAGGAGGTGGAAATATCCTTTGTACCGGAACTCCTGAAAAAATTGCCAATTGTAAAGAGAGTTATACTGCAACATTTTTGAAAGCTGAGCTTCAATAAAACATTTCAAAAATTGATAAAAAACATTTTTGGAACAAATTACCTCCTATTTTTTACCCATTTTTATTCAAAAATGATTAATAACATATTTACATATATTATGTTATTTTATTGTATATAATTAAATTTATTAATGTATTTATATTGATTAATTTAATATATTTCAATATATTTGTATTGCTTTAAGCAATTCTCCTAGATTAAAATTTTAAAGATTTATTGTAAAATAAAAAATGTATCTCAAATGGTGCATTACATTTTTACATCCAATATTTAAGTTAAAAAGTGAAAAGTGGAATCCGGAAACCACTTTAAAAACTAAGAGGAAGAAACCGAAAATCCCTAAGAGTAGGTTCATTTAAACATCATAATGTTATGAGTAATTCAGGCGAAGATTTATTAAAAATGCTAATCAAAGGAGCTTGGTGGGTTGTAAAACTCATTCCGGGAATTATTAAAGGCATTTACAAAGGCATCAAGTCCATGGCAGGCAGTTCTCAAGCAAAAACTGATCTTTAATTTCTGCCCTTTTCATATTTGCCTTCTTATTAAAATGTAATTACTTAGATTTCTTAATCTTTTTAATTTATTGAGATTTTCAAATTTCTTTAAATTATTATAAGAAATTGAAACCATAACTTAAATAACAGATAAATATATGAGAAAATTACTATTACTTCAGCTTATTGTATTGGGTTCACTTTTTATAACCCAAAACACTTGGAGCCAAATCAATTTAGATCAAAATTTAGTCTTGCATTACAATTTTGA
>JAABRF010000090.1 GCA_011391075.1 Flavobacteriia bacterium
CTTAAAAGTTTTTAACGCAGAGTAAACTGAGAAGGCGCAAAGTACCGCAGAGCCTTTTAATATCTAACTTCTCTGCGGCACTCTGCGGTTAAAGTTTGAACATTTTTTGTCAACTAAACGACATTGACTTCTAATTTCTAACTTCTAATTTCTATCTTAGGTCACTGAGCTTACGTTGCACTGAGCTTGTTGAAGTGTCGAAGTGCTAATTTCTAATTTCAAGAAGCATACATCTCATCAATCAACATTGAAAACCGTTGCAATACGATATTGCGTTTGATTTTTAAAGTTGGGGTGAGTTCCCCTAAATCCATGTTGAATTCCATGGGAAGTAATTTGAAATTTTTGATTTTTTCAAATCCTGCCAAGTTCTTTTGTAATTGATTGACGCGCTCGTTGTAAAAGTCTTTGATTTTTTGAATATTGACTAATTCATCCATAGATTCAAATTTCAATTCCAACTGATGCGCCATTTCTTTCAAAGCGTCAAAATTGGGAACCAAAAGTGCTGTAACATAGGGTTTGTCATCACCTACTATAATAGCTTGTTGGATGAAATTATCGTTGGTCAGCAAGTTTTCAATGGGTTGCGGTGTAATGTATTTGCCATTGGAAGTCTTCATCAAATCTTTGATACGGTCAATAATAATCAGGTTGCCGTGTGCATCTACTTTGCCCGAATCACCTGTTTTAAACCAACCATCGGCAGTGAAAACTTCGGCTGTAGCTTCCGGTTTTTTGTAATAACCTTTCATCACGCCATTGCCTTTGACCCATATTTCATTGTTGTCTCCAATTTTAAAATACACGCCATCAAGTGGCAATCCGGCAGTACCATAGGCGTATTTAGTTAACGGAAAACAAGTCACCGTAGCAGTTGTTTCAGTCAATCCATAGCCAATGGTAAGATGAATTCCCAAGGCGTCAAAAAACTGTGTAATTTCGGATGAGATAGCCGAACCACCTACAGGCATAAACCACAATCGGCCACCCATTTGGGCTTTGATTTTACTAAAAACCAATTTGTCGGCTATTTTATGTTTTATTTTTAAACCCAAATTAGGTTTCTGGTCTTGACGAAGAAGATTAGAATATTGTGTCCCTACTTTTAGAGCCCAACGGAAAATCTTTTGTTTGGTTTGCGAACTCTTGTTCATTTTATCCAAAATAGCCGAATATACTTTTTGATACAAACGAGGCACCGAACACATCATGGTTGGTTTGACCTCTTTCAACACTTCAGCAATCAATTTGGGGTTTTCTGACACAGAAATCTGAGCGCCGTTGTGCAACATAAAGATTGACCAAATGCGTTCAAATACATGACTCAAAGGCAGAAATGACAAGGAATGTTCGTTTTCGGGATTTTTAAATTTGAAGAAATTGATATGAGAATCAAACACTTTGAGGAAATTACTATGTGTCAACATAACACCTTTGGGTTCGCCTGTGGTTCCTGAAGTATAAATGATGGTTGCCAAATCATCGGGATTTCGGGTTTCAATAGTCCATTCGGTAGGAAAATTTTGAATCCAATCGTGATAGTAAAAAGATGAATCAGTAACCAATTTTACGGTAGGTTTGGCAACAATAATGGTTTTTAGATAGTCGTTTTGAGCGTAAATTTGAAGGATATTGTCGTATTGAATTTGGTCACCGGCAAGAATCGTTTTAATCTGCGCCTCATTTAAAATATACTGCGCTTGATCGGGTGTACTGGTAGCATAAATGGGAACGGAAACAGCTCCAATACTCACAATTGCCAAATCAAAAAGGATCCATTCCGCCATATTTTCGGCATAAATAGCTACATTGTCCTCGGTTTGAACGCCCAACTGTTTTAAAGCGTTTGCAGTTTGAGCTACTTTGGCACTCAATTGACTCCAGGTATAATTTTTCCAAGTGTCATTTTCTTTGTAATGTAAGCAGGGTTTGTTTGGGTAAAGTGCGGTGTTGGTAGGAATGAGCTGTGTATAATTCATGAAATCGGTTTGATTCGGGTTGATTTGGTAATATTTTTAGGTACTTACATCTACTATATATTAAAGATGTTTTATAAACATCAAACCAAAGCAAAAAATGGCAGTTATACAAGTAAATGGGTTTATTTTTTAATGTCCTATGGGGTATAATTACCAAAAAAATGTTAAAAGTTTAGAATTACAATGATATTGAATTAATTAGAAATTATATTTGAACAAATATTTATCATAGAATTTTAACAAATGAACCTTAAATTTACTTTAATCGGATTACTTATCAGTACGATAAGTTGGACCCAAGAAAATATTAATTTTCAAAAACCCTCAGCAGAAATATTGGCCCTAGCCGATTTCGAACGCGCTCCAAATGTCTCAATGGACACCAAAAAGGAGTTTATGCTATTATCTTATCGAAATACATACAAGACTTTAGACGACTTGAATCAAGCTGAATTGAAGCTAGCTGGTTTGCGTATCAATCCTGTTACCAATATTTCTAGCACCATTACTTATATAAACAATCTGAAGATTAGAAAGATAAGCGAAGTAAAATCAGAACCCATTCAAGTGAAAGGTTTGCCGGAAAATCCAAAGATTTCATACGTAGATTGGTCACCGGACGACACTAAAATTGCGTTTACAAATACAACTGCCACAGGTGTTGAATTGTGGGTGATAGAAGTCAAAACGGCCGAAGCCAAAAAAATTGCAGATGCTACTTTGAATGCCAATTCAGGAAAACCTTTCAGTTGGTTTAAGGATTCTCAAAAATTACTAGTTTACTTTATTCCCAAAGACAAATCTGAATTAATCGATGCCTCCAAAAGTTTACCAAAAGGTCCCATCGTACAAGTAGCCGATGGTAAAGTTTCCCAAAATAGAACTTATCAGGATTTGTTGAAAAACAAAACAGACGAGCAGAATTTTGAAACTTTGTTGAATTCTGAAATATATACCGTCGGATTGGATGGTTCCAAATCTTTATACAAAGCCAAAGATTTATACTTGAGTATGTCTTTTTCTCCCGATGGGCAATATGTCATGCTTACCTACCTCAAAAAACCCTTTTCTTACATTGTCCCTTTGAGTCGTTTCCCTATGACTTCAGTGGTATACAACCTTGCGGGTGATGAAATTAAAACAGTCAATGAAGTTCCTTTGAACGAAATTTCTCCAAAAGGATTTATGGCAACACGTGTAGGTAAGAGAAATATGGGTTGGAGAAAAGACGAACCGGCTACCTTGTTTTATGTAGAAGCATTGGATGGAGGAGATCCGGCAGTAAAAGTGGATTACAGAGATGAATTGTATGTTTGGAAAGCGCCATTTGATTTAACACCTATTTCGATAGCCAAAACCCAACAAAGATTTGGTGGAATTACATGGGGAAATCAAACTGTTGCCATTGTTTATGATAATTGGTATGATACCCGTAATGTAAAAACATATTTAATCAATCCATCATTGCCACATACCGTTACCTTGATTGGTGATCGCAATTCACAAGATGTGTATGCAGATCCCGGAAATTTTGAAACCAAAGAAAATCAATACGGTGAATATACATTGGCTATTGAAAACAATAATTTATATCTCATAGGTGAAGGATTTACTGAAAATGGTCAATTTCCTTTTATCGACGAGTTTAATTTGAAATCTTTAAAATCCAAAAGATTGTATCAATCAAAATATACAGATAAAAAAGAAGATCTATTATCCATTGAAGATTATAAGTCGGGTAAAGCATTGGTGCAAATTCAATCCAAAAGCGAATTTCCCAATTATTATTTCCGACAATTCAAATTCAAAAGTACTTTGACTCCTATTACAACCTTCAAAAGTCCATTTGAAAGCATCAAAAATGTAGAGAAAGAAGTAATTAAATACAAAAGAGCCGATGGCGTTGAATTATCGGGGACTTTGTATTTACCTCAAGGCTATGACAAAACCAAGAAAGAGAAATTGCCTTTGTTGATTTGGGCCTATCCAACCGAATTCAAAGACAAAAATTCCGCCGGTCAAAGTACCCAAAATCCCAATGAATTCACGTATCCCAATTATGGTTCATTTGTGTATTGGGTAACCAAAGGTTATGTGGTCTTGGACGATGCAGCTTTCCCAATCATAGGTGAAGGCACTACAGAACCCAATGATACTTTTATTGAACAATTGGTTGCCAATGGAAAAGCTGCTATTGATGCCGTGGATGCTTTGGGCTATATTGATAGAACTAAAGTAGCTGTAGGCGGACATTCTTATGGAGCTTTTATGACTGCCAATTTATTGACTTATTCCACCGATTTTGCTTGTGGAATTGCCAGAAGTGGCGCTTACAATCGTACTTTGACTCCATTTGGATTTCAATCAGAACAACGCAATTATTGGGATGTCCCACAAATATACAACAGCATGTCGCCCTTTATGAATGCTGAGAAAATGAAAAAACCCATCTTGTTGGTTCATGGAGAAGCCGATAATAATCCCGGTACTTTCACCTTGCAAACCGAACGCTATTTCCAAGCCATCAAAGGTTTGGGTGGTAATGCGCGTATGGTTATTTTACCCAAGGAAAGTCATGGCTATGTTTCCAAAGAAAATATATTGCATTTGTTATGGGAACAAGAACAATTTTTAGATAAATATCTAAAAAATAAAGAATAAACGCAGGATTCCTTTTTATAGAAAAACCTCTTAACTGAAAAGTTGAGAGGTTTTTCGCTTTTACAAAACAAACATCCAATGACTATCAACATCTGTTAATAACTATTTCTAATTTCTAATTTCTAATTTCTAATTTATAAAAGTATCTTTGCACTTCATTACGGTTTCATTCGTATGGGTACATACGAGGAATTAAAATGGGAATTTGGTGTAAAACCAAAGCTGTCCCCGCAACTGTAAGCTCAATTCCGATGAATCGGGATACTTTTTGAAAACTGCAATCCACTGTTTCGCTTTCTACGAAATGGGAAGGAGTTCAAAAAGATGCAAGCCAGGAGACCTGCCTAATGAAAATACTGAATTATGAACCGTTTTCGGAGGAAAAACGCAATAAGATGAAACTTAAATATGTTCCCATTTCGTCTTTTTTATTCAACAGTTTAAATACTGTCCTGCGTAGATCTCTGATTTGTAAAAATCAAAGGATCATGAAATCTTTTTATTTATTAATCTCTTTATTTCTTGGCGTAAACTTTTGGGCTCAAAACTTGGATTCTATTCAAAGTTTGGATGAAGTACTGATTACAAGTACCAAATATCCAATTGCAAAAAAACACAGTGGTAAAATTATTGCCAAAATCACTTCGGCTGATTTGGCTCAAAACCCTCACAAAACCGTAGCGCAGGTCTTGGATGAAATTTCCGGAATGGAAATCAATGGAGCAAAATCTACTGCTGGAAAAAACCAAGCTGCTTATATTCAAGGCGGAAAAGCCGGACAAGTTTTGGTAATAATAGATGGTATACCAGTGATTGATCCTTCGGGGATTGATATGGCTTACGATTTGAATTTGTTGTCGGCTGGTCAAATTGAATCCATTGAAGTCATGCAAGGAGCTGCCGGAACTTTATACGGTAGTGGAGCCGCTACGGCTGTTATCAATATCAAAACGTTGGCATGCACCAATCGCAATTTGGCTATAGAATTGGGAACTACTTTGAGTTCGCAACGTACGCAAAAAGATGATTTTTTACAGGGTAAACAATGGAATCAATCCATACTTCTCAATGGGAAATACAAAGTGTTTAATTACCTCGTTTCTTACAATGGCAACATGGCCAATGGCTTTACGGAAGCCTATGATTACGGAACTAATTTCAAAGAAAATCCTTACGAAAAACAGCAGGTTTTAGCCAAATTTGGAGTACAATTCAATGAAAAATTCAAGTTGCAAATGATTGGTAATTACACCAATCTCTACCATCAATTTGATCAAGATGCTTATACGGATTCTGAGTTGAATAAAACGGACACGCAAGAATATAAATTGGGATTGCAAGCCACTTGGAAACATGCCAAAGGAAATTTGCAATGGTTCTCAGAATTTAAAAATACCGATAGAGAATACCGACAATTCAATTCATGGACTAATGTGTTAGAAGATTTTCAATATGTTTCCCAAAGTTTGCAAAGCGATGTGTTTCATTTGTATCAATGGTCGGAAAAGGTAGATGTTTTAACCGGATTAAACTTCCAATTTCACCAAACAGACCAAACGACTCCTTATGGAAATATCGATTCCAAAACGGGTCAGTTCTACAGTGCTGATCCTTATGTAAATCTTAATTTTAAAGATGTTTATGGCTTTAATTTGTCTTTAGGAAGTAGGTTAAATTTACACAATTTATATGGCAATCACGCAACTTTTTCAATCAATCCTTCCTAT
>JAABRF010000091.1 GCA_011391075.1 Flavobacteriia bacterium
TACTTGTT
Organism: Flavobacteriia bacterium; assembly: GCA_011391075.1. Taxonomy (GTDB): domain Bacteria; phylum Bacteroidota; class Bacteroidia; order Flavobacteriales; family Flavobacteriaceae. The sequence continues at coordinate 9 of JAABRF010000091.1, forward strand.
CAGCATTGATGATACCGGATACCAGATCGAGTTTGTTTTCCACTTTGCGGGCATGTTGACTTTCAATGATTTGCAGTTCTTCTTCCAAAGTAGGATAATCTACTTCGATTTTAAACAAGAAACGGTCTAGTTGGGCTTCGGGTAGGCGGTAAGTCCCTTCTTGTTCGATTGGGTTTTGGGTAGCAAAAACTAAAAATGGAGCTTCCAATTTAAAGGAGTTTCCATCAATGGTAATCTGGCGTTCTTCCATGACTTCAAATAAAGCAGCTTGCGTTTTAGCAGGTGCGCGGTTGATTTCGTCGATCAGGATGATGTTGGAAAAAATAGGACCAGATTTGAATTCGAATTCAGAAGTTTTCAAGTTGAAAACGGAAGTTCCCAAGATATCGGAAGGCATCAAATCGGGTGTAAACTGGATGCGGCTGAAACCAACTGTCATGGTTTTGGCCATGAGTTTGGCTGTAATGGTTTTGGCTACACCGGGAACACCTTCTATGAGTGCATGACCATTGGAAAGAATGGAAGCAATCAGCAGGTCGATGAGGTTGTGTTGGCCGATGATGACTTTGTGGAGTTCGGTTCTGATTTGGTCAATGCCTTGTTGCAATTCGGTTAAATCGATGCGATTGGTAAATTGCAGATTGTCGTGAGTTGGGTTGGTTTGTTCCATATATCTTTTTAAAATGTTTTGGTCAGGATTTTATACTTATAAGGTTTGTTTATAGAAGTTGTCGATCATGTTGTGTAAAAGCACGAGAGATGATTCGGGAATTTCTTTGAGTTTATTCAATTTGATGATATAATCAACGAGACGTTCGATTTCTATTTGAGGCATACCGGTTTTGGATTGTAATTTCTTTTTGAAATCATCATTGAGATTTTGAGTATCCAGCAAATAGGTATTGCGAATGTGTTCGAGGAAGAAAGTAATTTTTTTATTGACAATATCTTGAGGTTTGCCTTGTTGGTAATAAAGATTGCCAATGGTTTTGGCAAAATCAATGGACGTATTGGGTAATTTTTCAATAATGGGTACGATGCGTTGGCGTCTTTTGGCTTTGAAAATGATAAAAAACAAGGTTCCTAATAGGGCTATATACCATGCCCAACGTAGGGCGGGTTGGGACAACATATAACGCAAGGGATTGTCAATTCTATTTTGGTTGAGAGTAGCTCGGTCATCCCAGATGATATCCCAATCGGGTATGTAGGACAAAGCATGTGCGGCATAGGCAGCATTTATTGATTTCAAAAGATTGTAATTGGTAAAGACAAAAGGTTGGGTATGCAAGTAGAAGAAACCGTCGCCGTATTGGATTTTGACAAAATTGATTCGGCGTGTATTTTCAAACTGGTGATATCCCAAAACAGTGGTATGGATAGAATCCAATTGGGAGAAGTAGATGCCTTCCATTCCTTTATTGTACGTATAGGATTTAGCATCCCAATTTTTATTGGCTAAAGTCAATTTCAGTTCGGAGTCTTTGAAATGGATATTGCCTATTGACAGAGAATCCTCTAGTTCCAATTGGGGTAAAACATCAAATTTTATTTCAGCTTGAAGTGAGTCAAGTAATTTTTTAGAAAAGTTAAAAGAAGAGATCATGACCACGTTTCCATCGCTCACAAAGTCCAGTAAGTAGTCACTTGAGATATCGTCAATTTCAGCATAGGGGTTGATGATTAAAAAAGATTTGGGGTCGTAGTAATCCAAGTAGTCTTCTTCAAAATAGGTCGAATCTTCAAGGCTCGAATTTTCTTCATAATTAGTGCCTTCAATCAATTCTTCAACTGTAACCTCATCGGTTGGTTCTTCTTCCACAGTAGCTTCAACGGTTTCTTCCTCGTCTTCATACAAATCGTAATAGAAATTATCGAGTAAATATTGGTAAGGTGTAACGGTAGATACTTCAACTGCAGAATCAGGGAAAAGTTGTTCCATTTCATTAAACATTACTTGTAAACCATAGGGAGACTTATCGTCCTTACTAAACGTAACTTTCCATTCCACAGGTTTGGTACCTGTGGTATCGTTGATGACGAAAAAAATCATCAACATGAAAAAGATGGTCAAGTATATTTTAAAAGTTTTGGGCAAGGTTTACAGGTTGTTTAAAAAATTATGAAAAGTTTGTTCGCCGGTTTTAAATTCTTGTTCATTGAGGTCAAATTCGCCATACCAACAATAATTGTAGAGGTAGGAAATGTAACGGAACTTGTTTTTGAGTTCGGCGTTTTCAATTTCTCTTTCGTAATCGAGATTTGTTTTATCGTAATGCCAATCGATTTTATTTTTTTGGGTCAGTTTTTTGAGCGATTGCAGGTAATAGTATCGGATGGCGAGGCGGAATTGTTTGTTGCGGATGGCCTCTGAGATGAGCGAATCAAAATCGGTTTGCATGAGATTTTGTTCCAAATCGTGCGCAATGATGTCAATTTGATCTGATTTTCTACCAAAGATCCAATTGCCTTCTTCATTTAAAAAGGATTTAATGATTTTGTAGAGGACAAATCCAATCAGCAAAAAACCGCCAATTTTAAGGATGTATTCTATCACTTGGATTGCTTTTCCGGGATCGTTAACGTTGAATAGTTCGGAGAGCAATTTTTGGAATTTTTGATTCAGCCACGTTTTAAATCTTTGCCATAAACTAGGTTTGTACTCCTTGAGGTCGGCATCATAATCATAGGCTTTGGCAGTATATTTATCGTCGAGATGGTTGTTGAAACTTCTTTTTTGGATGGTATCTGTTTGGTCAATACGCAAACTATCTAAGGCAGGAGTTGCCATAGCATGTCCACTTTTCAAAAGCAAGAAAAGTGTAAAAAACCAAACTATTTTATAGTTCATCTTTTCCGATATCATCAATACTTAACTTGGTTTGAATGCCTTCCAGCAATTCTTTTTGGCTGAAATATATGATGCCTTGGCTGATGTTGATTAAGGCGTATAAAACCATAACAGCAGTAGCGATGATTAACACAATAGGCGATTTGAAAATAGTTTCAATTCCGGCAATTGATTCCGGGTCTGTAAAATTTATATCAAGCAATGAATTAAAAATACCTGCAAAACCTAAAGCCAATCCATATACAACCATGATGATGGTGTACATTAATGCAGTGCTTGCCGTTGTTGCCCAAAACTTTTTGGAAAAAAGCGTAAAGCCATATCCCAAGCAATCAAAATAATTTTTTTTGGTATATAAATATTCATAATAAGTCATTTGAAACCAAAGAAAAAAGGCTGCAAAAAGGATAGGCAGAAACAATATCCCGACAATGGTAATGGCCACTAAAATAGCACTAATATAAAAAGCTACTACAAGTGGAATAAACATTAGTATAGTGATTAAGATGAAAATGAGAATCTTTCCAGCATTTTGACTCATGTATTTTAAAATATCTTCGTGGTTGAATTGGGTTCCTTTTTCCTGATATAGAATCATGTAAACAGGGACAAAAGAAAAGTTGATGATGTAGAAGAAAATCATCAAAATAACACCCAAAACGACGATGAACCAAGGTAGATCATACGCTTTAGAATTGTAATAGTTGAATCCAAAATAAAAAATCAAAAACAAACCATTGATGATGAAATAGTTTAAAAAGAAATGAGTGGCATTGATTTTTATAAACTGGAAAGTGTCGGTAAAGAATTCACTAAAACCTCTGATTTTTAATAATTGCATGTTATGATTTTTTAAAATTTTGCATTACTTTTTTATAAACGAAACTTGGATAAATCAAATAATAGAAACTGATGATGCTCAAGGTAATCAATATGATACCAATAGAGAGATAGTTGGGCATTACGTTGGAATACCGCGTGATGTAACCTTCCAAAAATCCGGCGGCAATGGTAAATGGAAAGGTACTCAATACAATTTTAAGCGACACGGCAAAACCTTGTTTGAGGGAATTGTAGCGGGAAAAAGTTTGCGGGAAAAGGATACTGGCACCCAAAATTAATCCGGCGGCAGCTTCGATGACCATTGCAAAAATTTCCATAGAACCATGGATCCAGATACCTCTTATACTTTCCCAGAAAACCCCTTGGTCGTAAAACATGTACTGAAAAGCACCCAGCATCACACTGTTGTTAAATAAGATGTATACAGTTCCTACACCACCCAAAGCCCCGAAGATATAACTGTATATGCCCACTCTCAGATTGTTGAGGGTGATGCCAATATGGCTTCCCCAATTGGAGCCGCTTTTGTAAACCGCCATGGGATCGCCTGCTTTGATATTTTCCAAGGTCATGTTTACATAGTCATCTCCGAGAATCAAGCGAATGAAAGTATCGTCTTTAGAAGCTGATAAAGTACCAATCGCTACAAAAACAAAAAAAAACACAAAAGCATAGAGCAAATACCGTTTGTACTCATATACCATCAATGGCAATTCGGTTTTGAAGAAATACATCAAGCGGTTGGTGTCATCTTTTTGAGTGCGGTAAATTTTTTGAAAAGATTTGGCAGCCAAACTATTTAAGTAGAGAATGGTTTTGCTTTTGGGGTAAAAAGTTTGGGCATAAGACAAATCATTGACTAAATGTATGTATAATTTAGACAATTCATCAGGATTTGAATTTTCTTTGGCATATATTTGCCTTTCAAAATCCAACCATTTTTGTTTATTTTGTTTTATAAATGCAGCCTCTCTCATAGCGTACGAAAATAAGAAAATATGATAGAATTACAAATAAATACCACGCAAAATGTCAATATTAATTTTACAGCTGCTAGTTTGGGCGAAAGGATATTGGCATTTTTAATTGATTATGTGCTCATTGTAGCTTATTTAATTGCAATTTTTTACTTGCTTGCGAATTTAGGCTTATTAGAATTGGAGGATCGTTGGTCTCAAATAGCTATACAATTTTTAGCATTTTTACCGGCTATGTTATATACTGTCGTTTCCGAAGTGTTGATGGAAGGACAAACATTAGGTAAAAAAGTACTCAAAATAAAAGTGGTAAAAATTGACGGTTATCAAGCCTCCATATTTGATTACATCAGTCGATGGGTATTTAGGGTAATTGATATTTATTTGGGATTTGGAACCGGAGGAATCGCGATTATCAGCATAGCGTTTTCATCGAAGAGTCAGCGATTGGGAGATATGGCAGCCGGAACAGCGGTTATCAGTATCAAAGACAAATACAACATCAGTCATACGATTTTGGAAGAAGTTTCAGCGTTTTACCAACCGCATTATCCGACGGTAATCAATCTTTCGGATAAGGATATGCAGATTATAAAAGATATGTATACCAGTGCCATTCAGAAGAATGATCACAATCTATTGATCAAACTCAGGACAAAGGTTGAAGAAATAACCCAGACGAGCAGAGGTACTAAAACCGATCGTGAGTATTTGGATATAATTATGAAAGACTACAATCATTTTACGCAAAAAATGTAATTTTGGTTGGAATTTGTAGCAACTCACCTAAAGATTGTATCAGCTGTAAATTTGAGATTTTTGATTTTACTTTCGTAAAAAGTGACAATTGCTGCAAAAATTTGTAATTTTACCTTTTGATTGAACGCGCGTTATTTTTTTTAGATGATAGTTAAAACGAATCAGACATTTCTTTAGTCGAAATAATGATGATCAAATGAATAATTTAACACGCAATTATTACAACTTTTCATACTAACTTTAAAATTACATCATGAATAGATTATTTCCAATTCTTTTCTGCGCTTTGTTTACAGGGTCAGTTTTAACGGCTCAGGATTATTATTACGGGCCCAAAGTAGGATTCAATGTATCCCATATTTTCTTTTCGGGAGCAGATACAGAAACTTTACAGGAGATGAGCGGTATGAAGATTTCAACGCATATTGGCGGTTTTGTGGAAATTGTTTTCAATGATTTTTTTTCAGTGCAACCCGAACTTTTATATACTGTCAAGGGAGCCAGATTCAGAGATGGAGAAGATGAAGCGTACAAATCGGCATTTGTATATAAATACATCACGTTGCCTGTAATGGCCAAGTATTACATCAAAGAGCGTATTTCTATAGAAGGAGGTCCTTATGTATCCTATTTGCTATCAGCCAAAAATGTAGAAATAAACGGATTATTTTCTTCCAATGTAGGTTCGGAAGCAGCAGCTATTGATTTAAAAGGAGACATGAATACTATCGATGCCGGTATTGCATTG
>JAABRF010000092.1 GCA_011391075.1 Flavobacteriia bacterium
CAGCGATGCAGATTGTATATTTTCAAAAGATAGTTTGCGTATCTTAAACCAATTTATACAAGAAAAAGATCCCTATTTTGTAGCCGGCATGGTTCAAATGAAAGCCAATCATAGTATTTTACAACAATTTCAAAAATGGGATTGGATGAGTTTAACCGGCTTTACCATGAGTGGTTTTGGTTGGCAAAAGCCATTGATCTGTAGTGGCGCCAATCTTTCGTATAGGAAGGATATTTTTATTGAAATGGGTGGTTTTACCGGCAATGAACATTTGGCAAGTGGTGATGATGTGTTTTTATTGCAAAAAATGACGCAAGCCTATCCCGACAAAGTACATTACCTCTATCAGCCGGATCAGATGGTTTTTACCAAACCTTTACCTACCTGGCGCGCCGTGTATGAACAACACAAACGATGGATGGCTAAAACGGGTCAAATTAAAAATAAATACCTCATTTGGATTGGATTAATCGTATTTTCAATGAATGCTACCTGGGTTTTTCTGGGTGTGTTTGCTATCATTTGGCATTCCTATTTACCACATTTCCTATTGTTATCGGGAGTTAAATGGATTGTTGACTTGCTGTTCTTAACCTATATGGCTCAAAAAATGCAATCAAAAGTCAATTTGCAAAGTTTGGTAATCAGTCCGATTATCTACCCCATATTCAGTGTACTCGTCACATTTTCAGGTTTGATTTTTGGTTTTAAATGGAAAGACCGAAGGTTTAAAAATTAGGAAAAAAAGCTTACTTTTGCAACGCTTAAAAACGAAATCGTTTGCGCACATATTTTGAAAATATAAGAAAAAAATAGGGGAAAAATTTGTAATTTTGTAACCTAAAACGATTAAATGCCTAAGAAAATATTTAAAATAGGAGTTCTTACTTCTGGAGGTGATGCTCCCGGAATGAATGCAGCCATTCGTTCGGTAGTGAGAACATGTGCCCATTACAGTATTGAATGCGTAGGAATATACAGAGGATATGAAGGATTGATTGAAGGAGATTTTAAAGCCATGGAAGCCAGAAGCGTGAGTAACATCATCAATCATGGTGGTACCATTTTAAAATCGGCGCGATCCAAAGAATTTAGAACCATAGCAGGTCGTCAAATCGCATTTGAAAAAATGCAGGAAGCCGAAATAGACGCTTTGGTCGTCATCGGTGGTGATGGTTCCTTTACAGGAGCCTTGATCTTCAATCAGGAATTTGGAATTCCGGTGATTGGAATTCCGGGAACTATCGACAATGATATTTACGGTACAGATTATACTTTGGGTTATGATACTGCGCTCAACACAGTGGTAGAAGTAATTGACAAAATCAGAGATACTGCCAGTTCGCACAACCGCCTTTTCATCGTAGAGGTAATGGGTAGAGATGCCGGATTTATCGCGCTCAATGCAGGTGTAGGTGCAGGCGCCGAAGAAATATTGATTCCCGAGGAAGATTTAGGTTTAGACCGCATGTTGGAATCATTGAAACGCAGCAAACGCAGTGGAAAATCCTCCAGTATCGTCGTGGTATCTGAAGGTGAAAAATCAGGGAAAAGCGTATTCGAATTGGCAAAATTTGTAGAAGAAAATTTACCTGAATACGAAACGCGCGTTTCCGTATTGGGACACATGCAAAGAGGTGGATCTCCCTCTTGTTTTGATCGGGTATTGGCCAGTAGAATGGGTGTAAAAGCAGTCGAACTCCTATTGGATGGAAAATCCAATTTGATGGTTGGCATCAAAAACAACAAAATCGAAACTACCGAACTATCCAAAGCCATCAAAGGAACACACCATATCGATAAGGAGTTGATTCGGGTTTCGGATATTATGGGGGTATAGAAACTTAGAAATTAGAAATTAGAAGTTAGAAGTAGTTTTCAATATATAATATGATTATAATTAAATAACAATAATATGATAAAAATAGGAATTAACGGTTTTGGCCGTATCGGACGTTTAGCTTTTAGAGAAGCTATCAAAAGAAATATCGACGTTGTAGCCATCAACGATTTATTAACTCCCGAGCATTTGGCATATTTGCTTAAATACGATTCTGTTCACGGTCGTTTTGACGGTGAAATCAGCGTAAAAGACGGTATGTTGATCGTAAACGGTATGGATATTCGCGTAACTGCTGAAAAAGATCCTACCCAATTGAAATGGAATGAAGTAGGTGCCGAATACGTAATCGAAGCTACCGGTTTGTTTACCGACAAAGCCAAAGCAGAATTACATCTTCAAGCCGGAGCGAAAAAAGTAATCATCTCTGCTCCTTCTGCTGATGCTCCAATGTTTGTAATGGGTGTAAACCACGACAAATTGACCAAAGACATTCACGTATTCTCCAATGCTTCTTGTACAACCAACTGTTTGGCTCCTCTAGCCAAAGTGGTAAACGATAATTTTGGAATCGTAGAAGGTTTGATGACCACCATTCACGCTACTACAGCTACTCAAATGACCGTAGATGGTCCATCTCGCAAAGATTTCCGCGGCGGACGTTCTGCTTTGTTGAACATCATTCCTGCTTCTACCGGAGCTGCCAAAGCTGTTGGTAAAGTTATTCCTGAATTGAATGGAAAATTAACCGGTATGTCTATGAGAGTTCCTACAGCCAACGTTTCTGTAGTGGATTTGACTGTCAAATTGGCTAAAGAAACTACTTATGAAGAAATCATGAAAGTGTTGAAAAATGCTTCTGAAACTTCTATGAAAGGCGTTTTAGGTTTTACTGACGAAGATGTGGTTTCTCAAGATTTCGTTTCTTGTACCCATACTTCTATCGTAGATGCCAAAGCCGGTATCGGATTGAATAGCACTTTCTTCAAATTGGTTTCTTGGTATGATAACGAATATGGTTATTCTACTAAATTAATCGAAATGTTGGTTCACTCAGCTTCCCTATAATTCTGAATTCTGATCCCGATAGCTATCGGGACTGAATTCTAAATTGATTAAATTATGTTTAAATTATTTCTATTAACTGCGGTGATTTTGGGTTTGGCTATGGCCGGACTTGCAATCAAAATTTGGGGTAAAAAAGACGGACAATTTGAAGGAACTTGTGCGTCTAAAAATATCAAACTCAAAGCGCAGGGTATATCATGTGGATGTGGCGGACATGGAGCTTGTCAAAATGAGGACAAACACGATCACGACCACGACCATGATCACGACGAACAGAGAATTTTTGTAAAATCGATCAAACGATAATTTGAACGAAATTCTCCTTATTTTACTAGCCGTAATAACGCTCCTTCAGGTGGGTTATTACGGCTTTTTCTTTAGAAAATTTGCCTATGCTTCGCCTTTGGAAGTAGTGACATTCAACGCTCCTATTTCCATTCTCATCGCTTGTAAAAATGAAGCTGAAAATCTAGAACAACTCCTACCTCTTTTATTGCAACAAAATTATGCTTCGTTTGAAATCATTTTGATCAACGACCATTCAACCGATGCTACTGCCGAAGTCATGCAACGATTTGCAAAAGATGATTCCCGTATCAAATGGTTTGAAATGTCCGACAAAGCGCATACAAGCGGCAATAAAAAAAAGGCTTTGACCTTTGGGATTCAAAAAGCGACTTACGACTACTTACTTTTTACGGATGCCGATTGTATGCCGGTTTCCACGCAATGGATTTCCGAAATGGCTCAAGGATTTGGCATGGGTAAATCCATCGTGTTGGGTTATGGTTCTTACCAAAATCAACCTACTTTACTCAACGCTGTCATTCGCTATGAAACCTTACTCACGGCTTGGCAGTATTTCAGTTATGCCATGCACGGACTACCTTATATGGGCGTAGGTCGGAATTTGGGATATACCCGCTCCCTTTTTAATCAAAACAACGGATTTGCGACGCACCAACATTTAAAATCGGGAGATGATGACTTGCTCGTCAGTCAAAATGCAACGGCTGCTAATGTAGCTTGCCTGTGGCACGAAAAGGCGCATACCCTTTCCAAACCCAAAACTACTTGGGCTTCTTGGTTGCATCAAAAACGACGACACATCACCACTGCGACCCAATACAAACCCATTCACCAAGTCTTATTGGCTTTGTTTTATGGAACGCAAGTCCTGTTTTACAGTCTGTTTCTCCTACTACTTTTACACTATCCTTTTTCAATTCTTGTACTTTTTATTGTACTTTTACGTTTTATTGCCTATTATTACACGCTTATTCCGGTTTCCAAAAAACTCAATGAAACCGATTTAATCTGGAAGGCACCACTTTTGGAACTCATTTTAATTCTTTTGCAAGGAGGATTATTTATTTCCAATGGTATTCGTAAACCCAAGAATTGGTAAAGATTTATGTCCAAATTCAACTTACATAAAACCATAACCGAAGCCAAAGCCGGAAGTCAAATGGCTTATACGGATTTGTTGAATCATTATTGGGGCGATATACATCGGTTTTTGAATGCCAAATGTGATGACGAACACGAAGCAGAGGATTTGACCATCAAAACCTTTTCGCGCGCTTTTGATAAATTGGACTTATACGACAGCCAATATCCTTTTAAAAATTGGTTGCTGACCATTGCCAACAATTTGTTTGTCGATTATTTCCGATCTCAAAAAAATGCTTTTGAAGAACTCGACATCGAAAAGGAAAAAGTTTTTAAAATTCCCGATGATGCTTTGTCACCTGAAGATCAGTTGATTCAGGAACAACAATTGGCCGAATTACTGCATCACATTAAAAATCTCAAACCACATTACAGAGAAATTATTAATTTGCGCTACTTTCAAGAGTATTCTTTGAAGGAAATAGCAGCCGAAATGGATGAACCCATGAGCAATGTCAAAGTAAAATTGCTCCGAGCCAGAAAGTTATTGAGTGAAATGATTCACAAAAACAAGCAAACCTAGACCTTAAAAAACATGACCAACAGACGCGCCATATTTCCCGGATCCTTTGATCCAATCACCTTGGGACACGTAGATATCGTAGAAAGAGCCATTGATTTATTTGACGAAATCATCATAGCTGTAGGAACCAATGCCGATAAAAGATATCGATTTGATGAAAATCAAAGGATGCTTTTTATCAGGGAAACATTTAAAGCTTATCCTAGCATAAAAGTCATGTCCTACAACGGTTTGACCATTGATTTCTGCAAAAAAGTGGAAGCCGATTACATCCTGCGTGGTTTGCGCAATCCTGCCGATTTTGAATTTGAAAAAGCCATTGCCCAAACCAATCGAAAACTATCGGGCATAGAAACGGTCTTTTTATTGACCAGTGCCTCTACATCCTACATCAGTTCCAGCATTGTGAGAGATATTTACTTGCATCAAGGCGATATTTCCAGTTTGGTTCCCAAAGCGGTGATGGATTTAATTTCAAATTCCTAAATCAATTCTAAAATACGACTCCTATGCCCAGTTATCATCATTTAGGTCAACTTCCCGAAAAAAGACACATTACTTTTCGTCGTCCCGATGGCAAACTCTACTCAGAGCAATTGATTTCATCCGAAGGATTTTCCAGCGATTATACCCTAACGTACCATACACACCGACCTACATTGGTATTGGAAGTAGAAAAACCCATAGATGTCTCGCCTCGCTATACAGCACATGAAGGTATGATCAGCCGAAGTTTCAGAGGTTATGACGTTCCTGAACAAGATGATTATCTAGAAAGTCGGCAAGTGGTATTGGGCAATGACGACATCCTCATCAGCCTGGCAGCACCGCGTAAATCCATGCAAGATTACTTTTACAAAAATTCCCAAGCTTGGGAAATGATTTTTGTACATCAAGGCAAGGGTAATTTGAAAACCATGCTGGGTTCTATTCCTTTTTCCTACGGAGATCATTTGATTATTCCCAAAGGAATTACCTATCAATTGACATTCGAAACCGAACAAAACCGCCTGTTTATCGTAGAATCCACTTCGCCTTACCGATTTCCCAAAAAATACGTGAGTAGTTCGGGACAATTGATGGAACATGCTCCATTCTACGACCGAGATTTGAAGTTGCCTCAAAATTTGGA
>JAABRF010000093.1 GCA_011391075.1 Flavobacteriia bacterium
AATTGACAATCCTTTTTTTCTCTTTTTATATGGCTTGATGATTCTTTTGACAGCAGTATTATTGTCTTTTTACAACCAATCAAAAGTAAAACAACTCATCAATTCCTGGTCGCCGCAAACATTCCTATTTCACTTAAAACCCTCGGAAGTATTGTATTTGAAAAGAAGCAAAATCGACTATTTGGTTCACGACAAGGTGAATGCTTTGGTTCAGAACAAACAAATAGATATTTCATACGATGACAAACTGAGTTGGGTGCAGGACGCACCCATTACCGATATGAAATCATACGTCATACGGACGCAAATGCCCGACCAAGAGCAAATGCATTACAACCAATTACTCCACAAAGTTATCTCCAAACCGGCTTTTCAAAATACGGCAATAGCATTAGATGAGGTAAATAAATATTTTAGCAAATCGGCGTTTTATTCCCGGATGTATTTGTTGAATTTTGGATTTTGGATGTTGGTCTTATTATGGGGCATATCCCGTTGGGTAGTGGGTTCCATGCGAGACAAACCTGTAAATTACCTCGTCATGATGGTGCTGTTTCTATCTGTATATATATGGTATAGATTGGCGAGTCTCAAATACCTATTGAACGATCAAATGCTTCAACGGTATGAAAAAGAAATCATTCCACAAAAAGCCCAGCAAGATCCAGAATGGAATTACGTATCACTGGGTCAAAAAGCTTTGGTTGCTTCCTTTGTGCCGATTGTGCTGTATGCCGACAAACAAAATAAAACAAACACTGACTCCAGTGGTTCGTGTGGCACATCCGATGGAGGTTCGTGTGGCAGTTCTTGTGGCAGTTCTTGTGGTGGATGTGGAGGAGATTGAGTTTGCTAAAGGTGAGATTCAGTTCTTGAGCCGTACGATAAATATTAGTAAACCCCGAAGGTTTCAAAAACCTTCGGGGTTTAAATCAAATTTACAAATCTGCAATCCCGAAACCTTTCACAACAAATTAGCACATTCACAATCAAGCAAAAAAAAACCCACCATGTTCTCCCCTAAAAAACATGATGGGAAAAGAGCGCTCGACGTCTTTTTTAACCTAAATATATATTGTATATAAATCCCAATACTTAAAATTCCAAAATCCAAGTACAGACATTTTACCCTAAGAAAAACTTAAAACTGCCTCCCCAATCCAAATTGGAAAGGCAGATTGATTAAGTAGCACAAATGGCATTTTTCCCTCTTGACATATTTTAATGCCTAATAATTAACCATTGAAGGGAACTTTTTTGGGTAGTATCATCGCTGATGTTGTGATTCAAGGAACTTGTACATCCATAACCATCTTTAATTGTCATGGATTATTTCTATACAAATATAGAATGAACCACAGCGATGTGTTGTCGTTTTTATACACATAGCGCGTAGTATTTTTACTACAAAAAATAAGGAATATTACGGCATCAATTTTTTTATAAGAACCGGTGAACTGCAATTAAAACTCACCTAATTGTTTTGTCTAAGGCGAACCTTTCACCCATGATACAAATTAAAAACCTCGATAAGTTCAGGCAAGTTCTTTACCGACAGCTTATCAAAGAGTCTGTTTTTGTATGTCGTAATCGTAGTAGGTTTGAGGTTGAGTTGATTGCAAATCTCCAGATTACCCATGCCTTTGACAAGGAGTTGCATGACCTGCATTTCTTGTTCAGATAGTTTTTGAAGCGGATTGATGGGTTCTTTATGCAGATAGGCGTGGACAATTTTGTCTTTCAAACTGCGATTCATATAGGAACCGTTTTCCAACATGTCTTGAATCGCAATCTTGATTTCACTTTCTTCTGCCAATTTGGACAAAAACCCATCGGCTCCTGCATCTAAATACAAAGGACCATGGGTATGCTCATCCAAAGCTGTATAGAGGAGGATTTTGATATCGGGATCGGTTGCCTTTAGTTTTTTGATTTCCGACAAACTGCTACCTTCCGGGAATGTGGCATCCAGAATCAAAAGATCAATTTCATGTTCGGACAAAATCTTATGGGCTTCTTGCAAATCAGAAGCTTGATACACTTTATAAGAAGGATAAAAAAAGGCAATGAGCATTTTCAATCCTTGACGTACCACAAAATGGTCATCAGCAAGAAGAATATTTTTGGACTTTTTTTCCATGAACCATTACTTAGCTTGAAGCATTTCCACAATATATGTTAGCGAGATTTCAGTTCCTTTTTGTTCCTTACTTTCCACTTTAATTTCACCACCAAACAAGTCAACGATTTCCTTGCACAAATACAACCCCAATCCTACACCTAGGTTTTGATAACCCATGACTTTTTGAGTTCCCTGACGATACGGATCGAGTACATTTTTCAAATCAGATTCCGAAATACCTTTACCGGTATCTTGAATGTGAAGGTTGAAGTTGGCTTGGTTCGTATTAGGAATCGGAATTAAACTACAGTTTACAGCTATAGTACCTTTATCGGTGTATTTATTGGCATTCCCCAAAATATTGTAAAACAATTGGTGCAATTTAGTTTTATCTGATAGTATCATGGCATCTTTTGGAATACTCAAATTTCGGGTAAGTTGATTGCCTTTGCTATCGGTCAAAGGGACAAATGAGTTGAGAATCTTTTGGATTTCGTCGTGCAGCAAAAAGGGTTCAGGATTCAACTCCAAACGTTGATTTTCGCCTTTCGAGTAATCGAGAATTTGATTGGACAACAACAAAATATTATTGGTTGTATAATGTATGGAGTCAAAAATTTCAGATTTGGTCTTGTCTTTTTCCAATTTCATAATTTGGTTACTTAACAAGGAAATAATACTCAAAGGAGATCGTACTTCATGGCTGATCATGCTGACCATTTTGTTCTTAAATTTCAAGTTTTCGTCAAGTTCTTCTTTGGCTTTCAAAAGCAATTCTTCGTATTGATAAGTAATACGGGTGATGTACAGTAAATAAAAGGACAATAGTAACAAGACCACTACAATGACCCATACACTTACCAAGCGAATGGTTTTAATGGTGTTATACTGTTTGCGGTATTCTTGCTTGGCAGCATCATTAAGTGTATGGAGAGAGGTTTTATAATCTCCGATCAAGATGCGCGCATATTTATTGATACTGTCGTTATTACTTACCAAACGTTGGTTTTTGCTGTTGAGCGAATTGAAATCTGCTTGGAAATCACTGACTTTGAGTTGGTATTGTTGGAGCGCCCGTTGCAGGGTTTGTTGCAACAATTCATCTATGGTAACTTCCTCTATTTTATTGCCATATTTCATAACCAATCGCATCTCATTGATTTCCTTTTGGACATCGACGTCACCGGAAAAAGCATCTGAAAGGCGTTTGAAAAACTTCTTTTTTTGAACACTATCAACAGTACTGGAACTTTCGAGTTCGGTACCCAACAATACCTGTTTCATAACCTCATTCTTCAGCCTATCGTATTCAGTTTTAAAATTGGGTTCGGAAGTAAACTGAGGTGTTTCTTCATTGAGGAAACTGAGGAGTTTGACAAAATGAATAGTATCCTTGGACAAGGCAGCATCATCAGCAAACTTGAGATTGTCGGAATAAATTTGACGGATATTTCCCTTTAATTGAGTCAACAACGAATCATATTGATTCAGATGCTTGACATTTTTTTGCAACAAGAAATGGAGAAATGCCTCATTTGCCAAGTTTTTCTGAATTTCGGTTTGCTGAATTTGGTTCAGCACTTGATCATACTGTTGCACTTTTTGGTTGATTTGACGGAGTTTCTTTTCATTGAAAACTTCGTTGTAAATCAGAATCAAAAGTGTAAACAAAAGTAAAATAACACTAAGTATCAGAACATAGTGAATGAATTTTCTTTTCTGAACATTTTTATAATCCCATAGATTGTGTATCAAGGTATTCATTTTACGTGTTTATTTTTTGGGTCAGGTATCGAGTGGCAAATATACTAAAAAGAGAAGTAATTTTGGGTAAAATGTTTTGGGAATGTCTTTTACATCAGTCTCCATGGTTCTAAGTCGTAACTTAAAATCTAACTAACGCAATTGGGTATGAAAGCTATTAAATTACCCTGAATAGCTTCGAGTAAAAAATATGATTGAAAATGGAGTATAATAGGAGCAATCGTATGGATGCACATACAATTAAAAAAAGTCAATATTTTATGGGATGTTTAATGGAAACTTCGGGTAATTATTTGTACATTCGTTGTCCGATTTTAAGCCCTATTTAATCAGGATAAAGTCAAATATTTTTAATTCAAACAGCCGAATGATGCGCAATGATAGAAGTGAAATTATCAAGCGCAAATGAATGCATTAATCCTCATTTTTCTTTTTTATGAGTACCAAAAGACAGATTCTCATCATTGGAGCAGGTCGTTCTGCTTCATCTCTCATTCAATATTTATTGGACAAATCAGACGCCGAAAACCTACATTTGGTAGTAGCCGATTTGACTTTGGCATTAGCCGAAACCAAAACCAATGCACATCCCAACGCTACGGCATTGGTTCTTGACATCAATCAAGTTGAAAAAAGACGCGCTGCCGTTCAGCATGCAGACATTGTAATTTCTATGTTGCCGGCTTCCATGCATTTAGGCGTAGCACAAGATTGTATTGATTTTGGAAAACACCTGATTACAGCGTCTTATGTCTCCAATGACATGATGGCTATGGATGCGCAAGTCAAAGCCAAAGGTTTGATTTTTATGAATGAAATAGGATTAGATCCGGGTATAGATCACATGAGTGCCATGCAAATTATTGATCGTATCAAGGCTAATGGAGGCAAAATGATTCTTTTTGAATCGTTTACAGGCGGTTTGGTTGCTCCTGAAAGTGATGACAATTTGTGGCATTACAAGTTTACTTGGAATCCCCGCAATGTAGTTGTTGCCGGTCAAGGTGGTGCAGCTAAATTTATCCAAGAAGGTAGATATAAATACATTCCTTATCAAAAATTGTTTAGACGAACAGAGATTTTACACATCGACGGGTATGGCAAATTTGAAGGATTGGCCAACCGTGATTCTTTAAAATATCGTGAAATATACGGTTTGGATGACATACATACCATGTACAGAGGAACGATTCGCAGGGTAGGCTATAGCAAAGCGTGGAATGTATTTGTGCAATTGGGTATGACTGATGATACGTATCTCATGGAAAATACCCAAAATATGTCGTACAGAGAATTTATCAATTCATTTTTGCCGTATCATCCTTATGATTCAGTAGAATTGAAATTGAGACAATACTTGCAAATAGATCAGGATGATGTGCTTTGGGAAAAATTGGAAGAATTGGAATTATTCAATCCAAGCAAAAAAGTTAATATGCCAAAAGCCACTCCGGCGCAAATACTGGAGAAGATTTTAACTGAAAAATGGACTTTGAAGCCTGAAGATAAGGACATGATTGTGATGTTACACAAATTTGGATTTGAATTAAATGGCGTAAAAAAGCAAATCGAAAGCAGCATGGTGGTTATCGGTAGGGATCAGGTTTATACGGCTATGTCTGATACCGTAGGACTTCCGGTTGCCATGGCTACACTTAAAATTCTCAACAAACAAATTACCAGACCTGGCGTCCAAATTCCTATAAACCAAGAAGTTTACGAACCCATTTTGGAAGAATTAAAAGAATACGGAGTAGTTTTTACCGAAAAAGAAGTTCCGTATTTGGGATATAATCAGGAACGTATTTTGGGATATTAGATGCAATATCCATAAGAATCCCGATAGCCCTGCCAAATAGGAGGCTGGATATCGGGAGTACACCAACCGTATATAAATAAGTTTAATGCTATTTTCGATAGCTATCGGGACATAATAATCCAATACCCTTTTAACTCATCCCTTACACCACAAAGTAAAAAGTGAACTATTGGCAATATATTAGTCTTCTAGTCATGAAGTCTTGTAGTCTTGAAGTCTTTGCGTAATTAGGGTCTGCTGATAAAGTTAGAAATGGATTGTCGTAGAATTGAAAAACGATCTATGATTATAGTACCTAATAAATG
>JAABRF010000094.1 GCA_011391075.1 Flavobacteriia bacterium
AGCACCTAAAGTGAACTCAAGTGCCCTCAAGTGGTGAGAAAAACTAATTGTTAATCAGAAAAGAACACCGTCATTTCGACCGTAGGGAGAAATCTCCTCTTATTTATAGTAAAAGCACAAAAAAAAATCCATATAACCCTCCCCCCCTGATAGCCATCGGTAATCGGGACTCAATAACTTCATAACTTTATAACTTTATAACTTTATAACTTTATAACTTTATAACTTTATAACTTTATAACTATAATAGCCAACAATGACTCATTTAACTCAATTCTGTTGCTTCACAATCCATTTCATTTTCCTATTTTTGTGCAAAACTTACACCTAATGTCTCAAAAAATAAATGTTCAGGTATCCTCAGAAATTGGAAAACTCGAAGCGGTAATTTTGCATAAACCAGGCACTGAAGTCGAAAATATGACGCCTCAAAATGTAGAAAGAGCCTTATATTCTGATATTCTAAACCTTACCATTGCATCTAAAGAGTACGATGAACTTCATCAAGTATTGAATAAAGTTACCACCACTTTTCAAGTAAAAGAACTTTTATTGGACATTTTGAAAAACGACGAGGTGCGCAAAAGTATGATTCATCGCATTGTGCAAAATGAACATTTGGAAGCCTTCGAATCCAATCTTTTAGATTTGGAATATACCGAGTTGGCACGTCAGTTAATTCAAGGTGGAGAGATGGTAAAAAACAACCTCACGCGTTTCTTAGATCCTGAGCGTTATAGTTTGAAACCCTTACACAATTTTTTCTTTACACGTGATGCTTCAATAACGGTAAACGACAAAGTGTTCATAGGAAAAATGGCTAATAAGGTGCGAGACCGTGAAGCTTTTATAATGGAAAATATTTTCAATCACCATCCGTTGTTGAATACTCAAACAGTCAACCCCATAAATTTTGCGGGTTGCATAGATAATATCACCATAGAAGGTGGAGATATATTGGTTGCTAGAAAAGATATTTTAGTAATAGGTCTGGGTCCTAGAACCACTTCTCAAGGAATAGATTACGTCATAGAATATCTAAAAAAAACAAACGAACGCCGTCATATTATTGTACAGAAACTTCCATATAAGCCAGAATCATTTATTCATCTGGATATGGTATTTACCTTTCTCGATGTTGACAAATGCATGGTTTATGAACCTGTAATCTTGCATCCCAACCATTTTCAAACCATTCATATTACCATAGATAAGGGAGAAGTAGAAAGCATCATGGATGTGGACAACATTTTGGTTGCACTCAAAACGCTTGGTATGGATTTGAAGCCAATATTTTGTGGTGGCTCAATTGATAGATTCTCTGCCGAACGCGAGCAATGGCACAGTGGCGCAAATTTCTTTGCAATCGCCCCAGGAAAAGTGATTGGTTATGGTAGAAATGAATTTACCATTAACGAACTCAACAAAAATGGATTTGATGTTTTGAATGCAAAAGATATCATCCAAAATAAAATCAACCTAAACGACTACCAAAAATATGTCATCACCATAGAAGGATCAGAATTATCAAGAGGTGGCGGCGGTGCAAGATGCATGACGATGCCTATTGCACGACAGCATATAGACTTTTAGATGTGTCAATAAAATAAGGTGCATTCTATAAATTATTTTTTTAATTTCAAAAAAAATCTAAATTTACCGACAAAATACAAATACAAATCTCAAAATTCCTATCCTATGTATAAATTTGTCCTTACACTAGTATTTTCTCTTTTCACAGTGTTCAATCAAGCTCAGGAATCTTTTCCGCGTTTTGTCAAACAAGCCATTAGTACATCAGGATGTCAGGCTTATTTTCCGGGAACTGTTGATGATTTCGAAATGAGCTTATCCCAAGATGGCGCCGAAGTATATACCGGTGAAATTGAAACCAATGGGTACAACTTTGCAACTATTACCGTCAAATTTACTGAACCCATTCCCGATAGAGATGCAGTCGTTTGGGACGGCTTAGTCGATTCATACCTCACTTATCTCCAACAACAATTTTCCATTATCGAGTCTGCAGGCATAGGTAAAGGACATACCTTGGAATCACACCCTATTGCAAAAGGGTACCTCGATTATTGGGAGGATGTCGATGGTATTCAATATGTCATCAAAGCTTGGATGGATGAAAATTACTTGGGAATACTTATGGTCTATAGCGAGACAAATGATCTCGATTTCAACCTACAACAAGTTTTCCTCAATGGCTTTCGATTCCCGGAATAAAACATATCCATGACCTACCAAAAACTGTTTGATTCCCTAAACACCAAAAACAAACTCAAAGCCGAGTTGCAATTAATCCCCCAAGAAACAGGCACAAAAGTAACAGTCAAAATCCCCCTAGATTACCAATACACCTAAAAAAATACTCGGGATACAACTTCAAGTCATACCCCGAGTAGGTTTTTATCGAGTTAACCAATTACACAAATATCAACCCCCAAATCTAAAATCTAAAATCTAAAATCTAAAATCTATTCGACTTCCTCATAATCAATATACTCACCTTCTTCTTTAGACTTTTGAGTTGAGGAAGGTTTTTTATCAATAATCGTTTCACCCGGTTTACGAATAGGTTCCTGTGCTGCTTGCTGTTGTCTAAACCGTTCTTCCATATTCTGAACAGCCTTGTTCATCATCATGGGAAAAAAAATCCGAAAAACAATCTTAATCGCATAATAAAAAAGAAATATATACAGAAGGGTTCTGATAAAACCCGTAAATGAAGCTTCTTGCATGTTGTTTATTTTGGGTACAAAAATAATAATTTTCAAGACATCCTAATCTCCTTATATTTAGCAAGATTGAGAAGAAATAATGTCGCTGTATGTAACATTAGTGTCTCTAGACGTTTATTTGTAACACTTGTAGCAATTATTTATAATAATTCTAAATTACTTTGCATATCAAAATGACACAAACCATGTCTACAATTTTAAATGTTTTCAAATTCTATAAAGAAGGATTTCAAAACATGTCCAAAAATAGCAAAAAGCTTTGGGTGATTATCTTGATCAAACTTATTATTATGTTTGGAGTACTTAAGATATTTTTCTTCCCCAATTATTTGAATACTCGTTTTAATACCGACGAAGAGAAAATCGAGCATATTTCCAAAGAATTAACAAATACCAATCAATAATGCAAATACTAGTTTTAGGTGGTGGATTTGCGGGTGTAGAAGCCGCAATCAAACTACGAAAATACAAACACGAAGTTACCTTGATTTCTGATAGAGATTACATGTTTATCTATCCTGTTTCCATATGGATTCCCGTAGGAAAACGCAGTTTTGAGGATACCCAACTCAAGCTTTCCGAATTGGCTAAAATTCATGGATTCAAAGTGATTATCGACACCATAACCAAGATTGAGTCCCAGAAAAACACTGTTTATTCAGAACAAAAAACTTATACATTCGATTATTTGTTTATTGCTTTAGGAATGGGTAAAGTAAAAATGAACGGATTAAACTACACGCATTCCATTTGTGGTAAACCCGAGGAATCTGTAGTCATCAAAGAACAAATTGAGAATCTGATTACCAAAGGGAAAGGAAATATTACCGTTGGTTTTGGAGGTAATCCCAAAGACACAACTGCCACAACAGTTCGTGGTGGACCGGCATTTGAATTATTATTCAACATAAGTGTACTACTCAAAGAAAAAGGTTTGAGAGATCAATTCAAATTGACCTTTTTTGCTCCCATGGCAGAGCCTGGAAAACGTATGGGTGACAAAGCGTATAGCAAAATGGATTCGTTTTTCAAACATTACCATGTAGAAACGCATTTTGGAAAAAAAATAAAAGAATTTACCGATAAAGACATCATTTTTGAAGATGATTCCAAATTAGATTCCGATTTAACTTTATTTATAGCCGGTGGAGATGGTTTACAATTGATCAAAGATTCTGACTTACCATTGAATGATACGGGTTTTATCCAAATTAATGAAATGTGTCGTGTAGAAGGTCATACGCATATTTATGCGATTGGGGATGCGGCAGCTATTATAGATCATCCTTGGGCAGCCAAACAAGGACATGTCGCCGAGGTAATGGCAGATGTGGCTACTTTCAATTTTCACAACAGTCTGACGGGAAAAGAAAAACGTATGAGTTATTGGGAACGTTTACACATTATTTGTGTGATGGATAGTGGTGACGGTGCCGCTTTTATCATGCGAACGGCTACCAAGGAAATCATGATTCCCCTTCCTATTGTAGGACATTGGATGAAAAAAGGTTGGGGTTGGTATTATAAAAATTCCAAAAAGAAACGCATGTTTAGAATTCCCGGAATGTGATTTTATATTAAAAAATAAATAAACACTTACAAGTATGGAAAATATTGATTGGAGTTTGGTGAACTGGTCAAGGGCACAATTTGCCCTCACCGCAATGTATCATTGGATATTTGTACCGCTTACCCTTGGTATCACATTCATTATTGCCATCATGGAAACTATTTATGTTAAAACCATGGATGAAAAATGGAAACAGATAACCAAGTTTTGGATGGCTGTTTTCGGTATCAATTTCGCTATTGGTGTTTCAACCGGAATTATATTGGAATTTGAGTTTGGAACCAATTGGTCCAACTATTCCTGGTTTGTGGGTGATATTTTTGGCGCTCCTTTGGCAATAGAAGGTATCATGGCCTTTTTTATGGAATCAACATTCATTGCAATCATGTTTTTCGGATGGAATAAGGTTAGTAAAAAAGTACACCTATTATCAACATGGCTGGTAGCTTTTGGTTCCAATTTATCTGCACTTTGGATATTGGTAGCCAATGGTTGGATGCAAAATCCTGTGGGGATGCGCTTTAATCCTGAAACCATGCGCAACGAAATGAATAATTTTTGGGAAGTACTCTTCAATCCGGTAGCTGTCAATAAATTTATTCATACGATTATGTCATCTTACATCGTTGGGGCTGTATTTGTGGTAGGAATAAGTGCATGGTATTTAATAAAGAATCGTGAGGAAATTTTAGCAAAGCGAAGCATCATAGTAGCTTCTATTTTTGGATTGGCTGCCAGTTTTGCAACCATACTCACAGGTGATGAATCTGCCAGAGTGGTTGCCAAATACCAACCCATGAAGTTTGCCGCTATGGAAGCCTTATACAATGGAAAGCAAAATGCTCCTTTGGTGGCAATTGGTTTTTTTGGAAAAAGTCCCAATGAAGCACATCGATTAGAGGAATTTGCAATGAAGATCGAAATACCCAATGCTTTGTCTTACTTGGCTTTTTTAGATCCCAATGCTTATGTACCCGGTATCAGTGATTTGGTTCATGGAAACAAAGAACATAACATTCCTTCTTATAATGAAAAAATTGCGAGTGGTAAAATGGCCATTGATGCTCTAGCTGCTTTCAAAAAAGCTAAAAAAGAAGGTAATGAAACACTAGCCCAAGATCAATTAAAGATATTTGAAAACAACTTTGAAAATTTCGGATATGGGTACTACTACGGAAAAGATTCTCATATGTTGATGCCCAATGTAAAATTGAGTTTTTATTCTTTTCATATCATGGTCATTTTAGGGGGTTACTTCATGTTGTTGTTTATCCTGATCGTCTATTTCATGTACAGAAATAAATTAACTCAAAAAAAGTGGTTGCTTTGGGCTGCCATATGGACGATTCCATTAGTCTATATAGCTTCGGAAGCTGGTTGGGTTGTAGCCGAAGTAGGACGCCAGCCTTGGGTAATTCAAGATTTAATGCCCAATATTGCGGCAGTTTCACGCATTGATGCATCAGCTGTACAAACCACATTCTTCTTGTTTTTATTGGTTTTTACAATTCTACTGATCGCTGAAATAAAAATCATGCTCAATCAAATTAAAAAAGGTAGCCAACATTAAACTTTAAAAAAATGTTCGAACAATTATCTCATTT
>JAABRF010000095.1 GCA_011391075.1 Flavobacteriia bacterium
AGAAGTTTTGGCCAATTGCATCAAGGAGATAGAGGACTCCATCATACGGGCTCCACCTGATTTGGAAATAATCAAGAAGGGCAATTTGTGCTTGATGGCATAATCAATCGCTCTTACGATTTTTTCGCCGACCACACTTCCCATTGAACCACCGATAAAAGCAAAATCCATCGCAGCTATCACAATGTCTTTACCTAGAGATTTTCCAACAACGGTACGAATCGCATCCTTTAATTGGGTTTTGGCTTCTGCTTCCACCAATCGTCCGGCATAATCTTTTGTGTCAACAAATTTCAAAGGATCTTTGGAAGAAATTTTAGCATTCAACTCCTTGTATTTTCCGTTGTCCAATAGGATTTCGAAATACTCCTCACTACCTATTCGCACGTGATATCCATCATCGGGACTCACATAAAAATTGGCTTTCAATTCGGCTGTTTCCAAAACATTGCCACTAGGTGATTTGTACCAAATTCCTTCGGGAACATTTTTTTTATCTTCTGTGGGAGTTAAAATCCCTTGTGTACTTCTTTTAAACCAAGACATAAGTGAAATTTAGAATTTAGAATTTAGAATTCAGAATTTTGTGGAGAGAAGGCATGCCTAGTCTTTAATGCATTATTTTGAGATTTAGTTTGCCTTGTCTTTTTCAACACAATTAAAGCGTGTTTACATTGTTGAGATCTTCAAATGCTTGTTTCAAACGAGCGATGAAAGTATCTTCTCCTTTACGTAACCAAACTCTAGGGTCGTAGTATTTTTTATTGGGTTTGTCATCGCCTTCAGGATTACCGATTTGTCCTTGTAGATAACCGGCTTTGTCTTTCATATAATCTCTGATTCCCGACATAAAGGCATATTGCATATCGGTATCGATGTTCATTTTAATAACTCCGTATGAAATGGCTTCGCGAATTTCTTCCAAAGTCGAACCTGAACCTCCGTGGAATACAAAGTCCACCGGATTTTTTTCAGTACCTAATTTTTGTTCGATGTATTTTTGAGAATTATCTAAAATTTTGGGGGTCAAAACCACGTTGCCGGGTTTGTAAACACCGTGTACATTTCCAAAGGAAGCTGCGATGGTGAAATTAGGGCTTACTTTTTTCAATTCTTCGTAAGCATAACATACTTCTTCGGGTTGTGTATATAATTTGGAAGAATCAACACCACTATTGTCCACGCCATCTTCTTCTCCACCGGTGATTCCCAATTCGATTTCCAAAGTCATGCCCATTTTGCTCATTCTTGCCAAATAGCCTTTGCAAATTTCGATGTTTTCTTTGATAGGCTCTTCTGATAAGTCAATCATATGAGAACTGAAAAGTGGTTTGCCATTAGCTTTGAAAAACTTTTCACCTTCATCCAACATGCCATCAATCCATTTCAATTTGTCTTTAGAACAATGGTCGGTGTGTAAAACAACTGGAATACCATACAATTCGGCTAAACGATGTACATGTTCGGCACCGGATACAGAGCCTGCTATTGCAGCTCTTTCATTTTCATTGGATAAACCTTTTCCGGCATTGAATACACCTCCACCATTTGAAAATTGAATAATTACGGGAGCATTCATCAATTTGGCAGTTTCCAAAACTCCGTTGATGGTGTTGGAACCAACTACATTTACTGCAGGTAATGCAAATCCTTTTTCTTTGGCATATTTGAAAAGATCTTGTAACTGACTTCCGGTTACAACTCCGGGTTTGATATTGTGTGACATATGGTAAGTTTTAGGTTTAAAGTTTAAAGTTTAAAGTTTAAAGTTTTGCAAATTTATAATTTTTAGTTCAATGATTGGATTATTTGAAAGTAATAATTTGTAAATGTAAAATAATCAAAAAGCTTCTCGTTAAAAAGGATAATTGATACCAATATTGATAACGCCATTTTTAAAATTGTAACTATTGAACCATTTTTTACTTGGATCAGCATAAGGCTCATACGTTTTAAATCCAAAATCGGCTCGGAAAACTAAAAAACTAAAATCATATCTCAGCCCAAATCCACTTCCTATGGCAATATCTTGTAAGGATTTTAAACTGTCAAAACTGGCTTTTTCAGTCGTGAGTTCAGATTTTGTTATGTCCCATATATTTCCGGCATCTACAAAAAAAGCACCTTTGAAACTATTGATAATATTGAAACGATATTCCAGACTACTCAACAATTTGAAATTACCTACGTTAAATTCCAAGCCACTTTTTTCACTTCCCGGACCTAGTTCGTAAATGTGCCAAGCTCTAATATCATTGGTTCCTCCGGCAAAATAACTACGACTAAAGGGTATGACATCCGAATTTCCATAAGGAATAGCGATGCCAATATTGGTTCTAAAAGCCAAAATATTGTTCCATTTCATATTCCAATGCCGTCTGTACTCCAAATCAAGTTTGACATATTGAGCTATATTAGTTCCCAATAATTGATTGTAATTTTCATCATTTTTTTTCCCGAGCAAATTACCAATAAGCCCAGCTGAACTCAATCGAATTCTATAAAAGACATATTCAGTATCTTTGTAATTGGACTGTGAATTATAAGTAAAACTATAGCTCATAGAAGGAACTAACACATTTTCGGTAATGATGTTATAACGATACAATACATTCACAACTGTTTGATAGGCTTCGGGTTGTGCTAGTGCAAAATTACTGTCATTTAAAACGGTTCCTATAAATGATATTGGATTTTCTTCTAAAGGTATATCTTGAAAATAAGTACTTTGAATGAGTTCCAATTTACGGTATTCGGAAGTGTAAATATTGAAAAATGAACCAATGTTTAAATTTTTGATAAACTGTGCATTAATCAATTCAAGTGAATGATTTATTTTTTCAGTTGCTTGCCAATTGTACTCCATGATACCTGTAAACCTTTGTTTGTCCAATCCAATGTTCTTCTGCAAACTGCTTCCAAAAGTAAAAGTTGTTTTAGGAGACATTTTTTGTGGAATGATCTTTTCGACTTGAAAAGGCAAAGAAATTCTAGGGACTTTAAAGGATAAATCGGCTCCAACTTCCCAAGCATTAAAAAAAACGCCACTAAATGAAGTGCTATTTAAAAAAGAACCTTGCAGACTCAACTGCAATTGTTCATTTCCTCTAAACGTATTGTTGTTTTTAAAACTGATTTTACCCGAAACCCCAAATGGTTTGATATTGGCATGCGTAATTTCGGTTTCCATCTTAAAACCAAATCGTTTTATGGGTGTTAACAGGATATTGGCAGTCAAATGATTATTTTCTTTTTCCTCGTAATTGATTCGAATCGTTTTAAAATTATTCAAACTTCTCAAGTGTTTTCGGGTCAATTCCAAATTGAGATCTGAGTAACGATCGCCTGGTTTGATGAAAATAGAACGCGTTAAAAATTTGGGTTTGTAATTCAAATGATTGGCCGCATACAAATGAATACCATTGTATTGAATGCTGTCTTTCGGCAAAGTGGTTTCATTCAAATAGGAATAATCCGTATATACATTGACCCGATCAATATAGGAGATTTGATAAGGTGTTTCTATCAAACTATCTCCTTCTTCAATAATGCGGTCGGCTATGTCCAACAAGACATTGGTTTTAAAATCTGTTGAAGTAGAATCAATGTCCCTAAAGTGAATGGCATATTTTGAAAAATGATATACGCCGTCATTTCTGAATAAGGCAGTTAATCTATCGGCTTCTCTTTCAAATTTGGCTCGTTCAAAAATCTCCTGCGATTTGATTATCGATTTTTTTTGATAAATTTGATACAAAGAATCTATAACAGGAGAAGCAATTTGAACTTTAATAGTGTCCAAAGTAAATGGTTCATAAGTGGTTACCCTATAATGAACTTTGGCTTTTTTACCATCTAATGTATCAATGCTATAACTGGTTTGGGTTTTAAAATAACCTTGATCCAGATAATATTGATACAATGTTTTGAGTGTTTTTTTAGTTTTGATTTCGTCGAGAATTACAGGTGCTTCACCGTTTTTAAACAACCATTCGTTTATTTTTTTATTAAAATTGGCATAACCGACTGTTTGTTTTAAAGAAAGCGTTTGGGTCCAAAAATGAGCAGAATCTTGGTATTTTTTAATTTTCTCATCCCATTTTTGTTTCGAATCAGGATTGCCCATATTGTAGGCAAACAACTGAAATGGGATTCCCAGCATTTTGATATTGGGCTTTTGGATGAGGTATGGATTGAGATTGGTTTCAGTTTTCTTTTTGCCATTTACTTCAACAACATTCTCGACCAATAGTAATTTTTGATCAGGAACATTTTTGGTTGTACTGCAAGAGTAAAGCAATAAAAATGCAAGAATAACCCAAATAAATATTGTAATATTGTACTTCAATGTTTGAATAATGGATCCCAAATATCGGGAAATTTATAGATTTACAGAGTTTTTTTGGTATGATTTAACCTTTGAATGTTGATGTTCAGAAGTTTAACAAACATTCTCAATATCCATATCGAAAACAAAAATAAGCAAATTATGGTTTCAAAAAACGATATTAAATTCATAACGAGTTTAAGCCAAAAAAAATATAGAATTCAAGAAAAATTATTTTTGGCAGAAGGCGTAAAATTAGTATCCGAATTGTTACAATCTTCTTTTGAAGTCCATCATGTTTATGCCACCAATGATTTTGAAACGACGCTTCCAGATTCAAAACTTACCCGAATAACAGAAGCCGAATTAAATAAAATTAGCCAACTCGTTACCCCTAATGAAGTGGTTGGTTTGTTTAGAATTCCAATACTTCAACTTCCTGAATACAAAGGTTTGATAGTTGTATTGGATACGATTCAGGATCCTGGAAATTTGGGCACAATCATCCGACTTTGTGATTGGTTTGGCGTTACACAATTGGTTTGTTCACCAGAAACAGTTGATTGTTACAATCCTAAAGTAGTTCAAGCTACAATGGGTAGTTTGACTAGAGTTGACATTTTTTATACGGATTTGAACAATTTTATGGAAAATAGCAACTTACCGGTTTATTTGACGCTTTTAGAAGGAGAAAATGTTTATGAATCAGATTTACCTAACGATGCCATTTTAGTAATGGGTAATGAAGCCAATGGGATTAGTAAAAGTCTTATTCAAAAGGGATATAAAGCATTACACATTCCTAGATTTGGACAAATGCAACAAACGGAAAGCTTAAACGTAGCCATGGCAACTTCCATTTTTCTCAGTGAATTCAAAAGAAGAATTTTTTGAAAACTTAGAATTTTTATTGAAAAGTAAACTTGACAAATACGCCTCGTGTGCCAAAATAATCTACCGGTTTGGTCCATGGACTATTGGCTGTGTCATCGTCTTTTAATTCTTTATTTAAGGCAAAAACGCCTCGTATAGAAGGTGAAAATTTAAAATAATAAAAGTAAAAATCCATTCCTACGCCTAACTCATACATGAAATTGCTTTTCTGTAATCGGAACTCTCCACTGTAATTGTCATCAGGATTATTGAAATTACTGGCAAAGTTGTAATCATATGCAATGCCGCCAACAACGTAAGGTCGAATATTATGAATACGATTGGTGCTAAATTGAATCATGAGTGGAATGTGTAGAAAAGTACCATTTGCTTCTCTAACACTGTCCATAGCAGTGCCCAAATGTCTGAAATACAAATTTTTACTATTAGTCATTAGTCCTGGTTCTAATCTTAGATTGATGTTTTTATGCAATCTCAAATCTCCAATCAATCCAATATTA
>JAABRF010000096.1 GCA_011391075.1 Flavobacteriia bacterium
TCTGAGAATGCATGGGCTACAGTTTCAACTACTCATCCCGATGCTTCTTTTACAAATCCAACTTTTAATTATGGTAACATCAATGCCGACGCCATCAGTATCACTAGTGCTGATGTGTTTACATTGACTGTTGATAATGATATTGTAGATCAAACACCTATTTCGTATCAAGTACAAATGACTGATGATTCAGACCAAATATGGAATGAAACCAAAACCGTTTTGGTACAAGCACCTGCTTTTACCATAGGAGCATTATCAGTGTCAGATACTACGGGTAATAACGATGGTATTTTGGATCCAGGAGAAACAGCAAATATATTGATAAGCGTTACTCAAACAGGTCATGCCGATGTGAGTAACGTGATAGGAAGTATTGTTTCTGCTGATACGCAATGGGTATTGAATTCAGTTACTACTTCACCTGTAGCTATGACAGTTGGATCAACACAAATATTTTTATTTAATGTGACTGCCTTAGCCGAAACCCCTGATGGAACTCCGGTTCATTTGGATTTTTCAGTCAGTGGTGGTGTAAATAGTCAGTATTCTAAACCAAAAGTTTTTGAAATCATCATTGGCTTTGTACCTGAGTATTGTACTGCTAGTGGAGATTTGCTTTTTGATGAATACATTTCTCGAGTACAGTTTAATAATATTGACAATTCAAGTGACAGAGGAGAAGGTTATACTGATTTCACTAATATTACTTCAGAAGTTGTCATAGGCCAATCTTATCCGATAACCATAACCAATGGCGAACATTATCCTAGTGATCAAATGGGATGTTGGGTTGATTGGAATTATGATGGCGATTTTAATGATGCCAATGAATCTTTTGTAATTACTTACGGAAATCCTACAGGTACAGGAAGTATTATTGTGCCATCTGATGCTCATTTAGGCAATACCCGAATGAGGGTAAGAGTCTTGTATACTGGAAGTGTATCTCCTTGTGGTGTAAGTTCCTACGGTGAAGTTGAAGATTATACACTGACTGTTCAAAATCCATTATCAACTCCAGAATGGAGAGAAGATAACATTGTCCTATATCCCAACCCTAACTCAGGTTCTTTTACAATAAAATTAATGGATATCAGTTTGACTCAACAGGACAGTATTGAAATCTTCAATAGCAATGGTCAATTGATTTATCAAAACAAAGGAGTGAATTTGTTGAATGAGATTCAATTGCAAGCGCATTCAGGTTTGTATATTGTTAAAATGACTTTGGAAGAAGGGGTATTTTATAAAAAAATGATTCTTGAATAAGAAGTATAACAATTTTAAAGATTATGAAAATAAAAGCCCGTTGATTCGGGCTTTTTTGATTTAAATATTGTTAGAAAAGCTTTCACATGCTAATTAGGGTCTGCTTAAAAACACTAAAATACTTTTTCAGCAGACTCTAATTAAACACAAGCAAAAAAGCAATACCAATTAGAAAAATACCCAATACTTTACCTATCAGGTTTTGATATTGGTTGTATTGTTTTTGAATATAAGAAATGTTGAAGAAAATTGCCACCAAACTAAACCAAAGTGCCGTATTGATCATCAATAAAGCACTGATGATGATTAAAGTGACGGAATTTGGATGTGATTGAAGAATGTAGGTAAATAAACTCAAGAAAAATAAACTCGCTTTAGGATTCAATACATTGGTTAAAAATCCCATACTTATGGCTTTTAAAGGAGTGATGTCTTGAATGTGTGCGGTGTTTCCTAAGCTTATTTTGTTTGATTTTTCTAATATTGACTTAATCCCAATATAAAAAAGATAGGCAGCTCCCAAATATTTGATTATATTAAACAATCCTTCCGATTGAGAAATAAGGATGGCAAGTCCGGCAAAACTGTATAAAATGTGGACTCCAATTCCAATTCCAAATCCAATGGCAGTATAAATGCCGGTTTTGCGTGAATAAGTCAATGAATTTTTGAGTGCCATCACAAAATCAGGTCCTGGGCTGATGACAGCCAGTAAGTGACTCAAGGTGGCGATTGCTATCAATGATATGGGTTCCATTGATGCAAAAGTATATTTTTTTATTTATATCCGTTGATTAATTTGTGGTTGATGATAGATTGTATTCTTATTGAAATCAATTTGTGTGTTTAATAATTTACATGTGATTTTTTATTAGTTTAACTTCTAAATCTAAAATTAAACTAATATCCCTATTTACTTTTCCAACCCATGTCTATTTTATGCCCACAACTACCCTCCATGATACGCTTATAACGGATGATTTCTCCCTTTTTAACTTTTCGGGTTTCTTTGTGTTCAGTTCCATGGCAACCACCTGTATGACCTTTTTGTAAAGTGCATTTAAGATAGGTTCTTTCTTCGATGTCGTAATTGTATTCCGGAATTCTATAATATTTATAAGTTACTGACTTTTCGCAAATATCGCACCTTCTTTGGGTCGTTTTTTCATATTGTCGCTGACTTTCATCTAGTGCTTTTGTGGTTCCAATTTTTTTCCAATCCGTATATTTTCGTAGCGGACATAATTCGGAATTTGTAGTGTCAGATTCGGGAATATCTAAATCCACATTAGATTCTGGTAGAATTACTGATGGGATGGTGTCATATTCATTTCCATATTCAAAATTGACATTTGGAGTGCTGGCAACTTCACCCAAAATAGAATAACCACCAGGCTGAAGTGCTGTAATTGTATAAGAATTTTGAAACATTCCATTTGAAGTCATTTCATTGGTAATCTCAAGTGTTTGAATATTCCCACCGGTCATCTCAATTTGTAATGGACTTAGGTTTTCTAAATGTACTTGAAGCGGAAGACTTAGATTGTCAACTCCTAAAATACTGACTTGCATATTTGTACTTTCACCTTTTTTTAAATCGGTTTTGCCAACTTCCATCATTAAATCAATAATTTGAATGGATTCATCAAATCCCCAATTTTTTTCAAAAATCTGAAGTTCTGATGTGCCATGAATATTTTCAGGAATTGATATAATCATGCATTCAGGTGATTCGGCTACGATATATAGTGGACTTTCATTTATAAAAACACTTGTATTTTGAGCATTTCCATCAAATAAACCATTCACTTTTTCATAATATCCCGACCTAAAATAGGTGGGCAAAGACAGCGTTTGATTCATGGGAATTACTCTAGGATCTTTTGTAATGTTTAAAAAACTACATGCCAATGCTTGGTTGTCATGATTTTTTACAAAACAATTGGCTATTTCAGGATTTACATCCAATGGAATGTTGATAGAGAAGAATTGGTCTTTTGGGGTGATGATTTGACCAAATATGTTTATGGTTTGTGCATTGAATTGCTCTAATACTTGGGCGTTTTCTCGTTGTTTTTTCTTGCTCAACTTCGAATCAATTTGCACATTGGCTTCAGCTATCACACTACCCGAAATGACATCGCCGGCATGAATACGCTCGGGTAAGTTCACGGTAACAGTTCCTTGGATGGTTTTGATTTTAATCACTTGTAATCCTGGACTGTTACTGGTTTCGATTTGTTGTCCCAATAAAATTATTGGAAACCAAAACATAATAACGAAAATAGAATACCTGGTTTTCATTTTGAGAGAATTTAGTGTTGAGCAAATTTTACTAATTTTTAGGTTAAAAACCAATGATATAAGTCAGTTTGAGATGTTTACACGCTTTTAATAAGTAAAATATAAAGTAATCTTTAGTGAATATATAAATATCAAATAGCTTTCTGTGTATAATTACGGTTTGGAATCATATTATTTTTCGTAAGTTTGAATTCTATATGAATCCAGTCAAAATCATAGAATGTCCTCGAGATGCCATGCAAGGGATCAGAACTTTTATACCTACTGAAAGTAAGGTGAAATACTTGCAATCTTTATTACAAGTGGGGTTTGATACCCTAGATTTTGGGAGTTTTGTTTCTCCTAAATCGATTCCTCAAATGCGGGATACGGTTGATGTTTTACACCGATTGGATATGTCGGCTACTAAAACGAAGTTACTAGCCATTATTGCCAATGTAAGAGGAGCAACCGATGCAACAAATTATGAGCAAATAACATACTTGGGCTATCCTTTTTCAATTTCGGAAAATTTCCAAATGCGTAATACCGGAAAAACCATCCTTGAATCTGTTGATGTTTTGAAAGAGATTCTCGATATGGCATCCAAACACAATAAAGAAGTGGTAACTTATTTATCAATGGGTTTTGGAAATCCGTATGGAGAACCATGGCATGTGGACATGGTAGCCAATTGGACTCAAAAGTTGAGTGATATGGGTGTTAAAATACTTTCCTTATCAGACACTATTGGGAGTGCTTCACCGGCTGTTATACAACAATTGTTTCATGAATTGATACCTCAATTTCCACAAATAGAATGGGGTGCACACTTACATACGCATCCATCACATTGGTTTGAAAAGGTCGATGCCGCTTATAAAGGTGGTTGTCTGCGATTTGATGGAGCCATTAAAGGGTATGGTGGTTGTCCCATGGCTAAGGATGATTTAACAGGAAATATGCCCACTGAAAAACTACTTTCCTATTTTACAACTCAAAAAGTAGAAACCGGTATCCAAATACTACATTTTGAAAGTGCTTATAACGAAGCACTGCAAGTTTTTGGATAGGATTTTTTTAGCACTTCAATTTTCAAAATTACAAAATCATGTTCTGTTCAAAAAAAATGGAATGGATGAATTAGCTTTATATGATATTCAAATTGTCTAGACTGAGTATCTTATGAATTAATTTTTATGCTACATTTGTTATAATTTAACCAATTAAACTTTTTATAATGCAAACAAAAAATCTTTTGGTAGGTTCCGTTGTAGGAACAATTGTTTATTTTTTATTGGGTTGGCTAGTTTACGGCGTTCTTTTTACAGACATTTTCCCTTCAACCGGTACTGAAAACATGCTTTTCATTTTTTTGGGTTGTATGTTTTTTGGAATTTTAATTGCCTATGTGGTGGTTTCTCATTCCGGATTGACCAATTGGGCCAGTGGTGCCAAAGTAGGTGCCGTAATTGGCGGTCTATACTCGGCTTCTATGAATTTTTATATGTATTCAGCCATGGAAGCCGATTACAATAAAATGGTGATTGACATCGCTTTGACTATTTTGATGGGTGGTATCGTCGGTGCTGCCATTGCATTTGTAAACGGTAAATTGTAACATTATATTTCTCTCCACTTAAATCCCTTTTAACAGTTGTTAAAAGGGATTTTTTATTAATATTCGGAGATAATATTGACTCAAAAATTTTAATAAATCAAGCGATTTAATAGGTTTGAGATTATATTAAGGATTTTCTAGTATAGTTTAGGGCGTGAAAGTTTCATTTTGATTTGTCAGGAGGCTTTTTCGATTTGTCAGGAGGCTTTTTCGAATTGGAAAGTTTCTTTTCGGGTTGTGTAAGTTTCTTTTCGGGTTGTGCAAGTTTCTTTTCGGGTTGTGCAAGTTTATTTTCGGATTGTGTAAGTATCTTTTCGGATTGTGCAAGTTTCTTTTCGGGTTGTGCAAGTTTCTTTTCGGGTTGTGCAAGTTTCTTTTCGGGAGTTCCAACAGTCATGTCAGGAGTTCCATCAGTCGTGTCGGGAGTTCAATTTTATAAAAGTCTATATTAATGATA
>JAABRF010000097.1 GCA_011391075.1 Flavobacteriia bacterium
ATCTGTTTTGGCACTACAGGATTCACAGCTTACTTTCAATGGAACCGACTGGGAAATCCATCCTGATGCCGAAAATCCGAATAGAATTATTTACGATCCTCAAAGTAAATTGATTACATACGAACAGTTTTTACTGAAGTCGGGTGGACAGAGTATTGCTTTTTATGGAGATCAAAAAGGCGAGCATTACCGCAATTACAATATAGACTTAGATAGAGTTCAATTGTCGGAAATCATGCCCGATGTTGCCGATTTTGATTTGAAAGGATTGATAAACGGTGGTATTTGGATTGAAAAAAGGAATAACATGCTCATTCCCAAAGCCGATATCCAAGTAATTAATTTTACGGTCAACGACGAACTGCAAGGAGATATTGTTGGTGAAATCAAAGGAGGAAAAAACAACAAAGAATACATCGTGAGTCTGTCTCTTGAAAATGGGCTAAGTAAAAATCTCTTGGCCAATGGGCGATTGGATTTCAACCCCAAAGATCCAATGATGTATATGGTTTTTAATTTTAATAATTTTAAGATTACACCACTCAATGCTTTGGGTAAAGGTGTAATGGAAAATATTAGAGGAACGGTGAGTGGAGAAGCCGGAATCAACGGAAAAATTACGAATCCGGTATTTAGTGGCGAACTTTTAACTGAAAATGTAGGGGTTTTCTTCCCATTTATTAATGTGGATTATGCCTTTGAAAATGATTCTAAAATTTTGTTGCAAAACCAGTCATTTGTTTTGGAAAAAGTCAAAATGTTTGACACTTTATTAAAAACCAAAGGGGAAATTACCGGCAATATCACACATCAAAATTTTAAAAAATGGATTTTAAATCTCAAATTGGAAACCGATAATCTACTGGCACTTCATACTCCCGAAACGGAAGATGCTTTGTTTTATGGAACCGGATTTTTGGAAGGTTTGGCATTTTTTACCGGTGATACAGACAATGTGAATATAGCTATTAATGGAAGCTCCAATCCGGGAACCGAAATCATCATTCCTATGAGCGATTTAAAAACAGTGGAGACTTCTCGATTGATACATTTTAAGAATCCCGATGATTCAGAAGTAGATCAAAAAGAATCTATTAAAAAACAACTTTCTGATAATTTTAAAGGTGTCACCATGAATTTTGATTTTGACATCAATAAAAATGCTACTATAAAAATGGTCATTGACAAAGCATCGGGAAGTTATTTAAAAGGTACTGGAAGAGGTAATATTTTAATGGATATTGATACCAAAGGTACTTTCAATATGTACGGAGATTATGTTGTCAGTAAAGGTATTTATAACTTCAAGTACGGTGGTATCATCAACAAACCTTTTACTGTTAAAAGTGGCGGAAGTATTTCATTCAATGGTGATCCTTATAAAGCAGAATTGGATATTGAAGCAATTTATACCGTCAAAGCCAATCCCAAAGTACTTCTCCCCGAATACAATTCCAATAAAAATATTCCGGTTGATTTGAATACCAAAATTACCGGCGAACTCTTCAATTCCAGTCAGGAGTTTAATATCAGCATTCCAAATGCAGGTGTTGATATAGCTTCCGAATTGGAATTTGTACTCAACAAGCAGGATTCCGGTAATATGATGCGACAGTTTGTTTCCTTATTGACCATTGGAAATTTCTTTGATGAAAGTAATCTGACCAATACCGGTACAGCACTGGGTAATGAAGGCATCACTAGTGTGGCGATGGCTGTATCCAATGCCTTGATGGATATCTTTTCTGACCCCAATGACAAAATCCAATTTGGATTTGATTATACCCAAGGCAATCAGAATATTGAAAATTTACGTACTGAAAATCAATTGGGCGTATCGGTTTCAACCCGATTGGGTAAAAATGAAAACTTCATCATCAATGGCGAAGTTAACGTACCAACCGGTAGCCAAGCCAATGCCAATATTGCCGGAAATGTTTCGATAGAATTTCCACCTTTGAATAAAAAGGAAACTTTATTTTTGAGAGTTTTCAACCGTCAAAATGAAATTCAATACACCGATGAAGAAGAAGGTTATACTCAAGGAATGGGACTTTCTTGGCAAGTAGATTTTGAAAGTTGGGAAGAACTCAAAGAAAAATTGGGTTTGAAAAATAACGAAAAGCCCAAAGATTCATTACCCAAACCCGAAAAATCAAAGGATAGTATCAAACCAAAAGATGTGGTTTTATTTAAAGAGAAGACATCAAATTAGTATACTAAAATCTGATTTTCACGTTAAACAAATATTTTGAACGCAAACTATATTTTGCATTTCAAAACGTAAATAACATATAAATGTATCATCAAGCATGAGAAAAATTTTGACAATTTGTTTCATTTTTGTACAGAGTTTTATCTTTTCCCAAACAGATTACAGCAGTCGTTGGGAAGATTTCTTTGCATACAATAATGTCACTGATTTTTACCAAACTGCAACCCAAATCATCGCTTTGTCTGATAATGCACTTTTTATTTATGATAAAAATTCACAGGAAATTGAAAAAATTTCATCTGTAAATGGATTGTCAGGTGAATCAACCAGCGCCATTTTTTACAGTGAAACTTTGAATAGAATTGTCATCGGCTACAAAAGTGGATTGCTTGAAATCATTGATGCCAATCGCAAAGTTTACGTCAAACCCGACATAGTCAATTTTAGTATTTTGGGTGAAAAATCGGTGAATCATATTGCGGCAAATGGAAATGATTTGTATTTGTCTACCCCATTTGGAATTGTGGTTTTTGATTTGGCAACGCTCAATTTTAAAAGTACTTTTTTTATAGGATCCGGTTCAACTGAAGTTTATGTCAATGAAATTGCCTTTCACAACAATATCATTTATGCCGCTACCAGACAAGGTTTTTATACTGCCGATTTGAATGACCCTTTTCTGATAGATTTCAACAATTGGACTCCACATTACAATTCCGATTTTTCAAACCTAGAAGTGTTTAACAATCAGATTTATACTAGTGTAAACAATACTTTGCATCGTATCAATACCAATTTTTCGCTTACTCCTATCTTCAGCTTCGCTGAAAATGTAACAGACATTAGAACTACAGGTTCGCAACTTACCTTGAGTACTGCTCACTTGGTTAAGGTTCTCGATTCCAATCTCAACACTTTACAGCAAGTGACTTCCAATTGGGGAGATCCTTATTATTTTGTAGCTCAAACGGCACAAACGTATAATAATGAGTTGTTTATTGGAACCAATACATTTGGTATATTAAAAAGTAGTTTTTCTAATATTTCCCAATATAGTGAAATTCATCCCGAAGGACCTTTGAGTAACGAACCCTTTTCCATATCTGTTTTGAATGAAAATCTCTGGGTTGTTTTCGGTGGCTATAATGATGCTTATGCACCCAATGGGTCAATGTTTGGAATCAGTCATTTCAATGGTACCCATTGGATCAATATTCCCTTTGCTTCCGATAAGATCAATTATAGGGATTTGGTGCATGTCAATATTGATCCCAATCATGAAAATAAAGTTTATGTGAGTTCTTGGGGAGATGGTATCATCATACTCGAAAATGACGAAGTCACCACCCGATGGAACCATTTGAATAGTGGACTTGAAAACCTCTATACCGATGGTATCAATGTGAGTATTCGTATAGGTAGTAGCGTGTTTGATGAATTGGGAAATCTATGGATAGCCAATGCTTGGGTAACCAATCAATTAAAGAAATTCAGTACATCAGGTCAATGGAGTAGTGTAAATCTCAGTACAATTTTCACCAATCCTGCCTTTGGCTTAAATGAAATCATCATGGACCAATCCGGAAATAAATGGATTGGAACCCGTCGCAATGGGGCATTGGTAATCAATGAAAATGCCAACAAAATAATGGGATTGACTACCGATGATAATAAAGGTGCGCTTCCCGATTTGAATGTGCGCTGTATGGCTGTTGATAGAAATAACAAAATTTGGATTGGCACGCGTGCCGGTATGCGGGTCTTTGATAGTTCCGCCAATATCTTTGATTTGACAACCTATGCTGCCAAAGCAGTGTTTATTGCTTATGGTCAAGATGATGGTTTTGGAGAAGCACTTTTGGGAAATCAGAATATCAACAGTATTGCAGTAGATGGTGCCGATAACAAGTGGTTTGGAACTGATGGCGCCGGTGTTTTGTGTACCAATTCAAGTGGTAAAGAAACTTTATTTCAATTTGATAAAACCAATTCGCCCTTACCATCCAACAAGATTTTAAAAATCAGATTTGATGCCACTACCGGATTGGTGTTTTTTGCCACCGATAAAGGTATAGTAGCCTATAATAGTGGAATAGCACCTTATGGTGAAGCTTTGGGTGAAGTATATGCCTATCCCAATCCGGTTAAAAACAACCACGAATTTGTAACCATAGACGGTAGAAATGGTACCCATATTCCCTATGGTACCAATGTCAAAATTCTCGACGCAGCCGGCAAATTGGTATATGAAACCAATGTAGAGGAAGGTCAAGAAGAATTTGGAGGCAAAGTAGTGTGGAATAAAACCAATTTGGCAGGTAATAAAGTAGCATCAGGTGTGTATTTGGTTTTACTCTATGAACCCGATAACGCTGAGGTTTCTTCAACCAAAATAGCTATAATCAATTAAGGTAGTAACCACATGATCATTCAAACCAAGGCTTTGGTTCTAAGTAGTTTGAAGTACGGAGATTCAGGCATGATTGTGCATTGTTTCACAAGAGATTCCGGTTTGAAAAGCTTTTTTATAAATGGTATTTTCAATACAAAAAAATCCAAATTCAAACGCTCCTTTTTTCAACCGTTGAATCAATTGGAATTGGTTACCGATTTTCAAAATAAAGGTCAATTACATTCGCTTAAAGAAGTCAACCTAGTCAGACATTACCAAGAAATTCATACTGAAATCGTCAAACAAAGTATGACGCTTTTCTTAAGCGAATTGCTAAACCAAATCTTAAAGGAAGAAAGTACGGATGAAAGCTTGTATGATTTTCTAGTGCAATCTATCGATTTATTGGATGAAACCACACATACTTCTCATTTCCATTTGGTGTTCTTAGTCCAA
Organism: Flavobacteriia bacterium; assembly: GCA_011391075.1. GTDB lineage: Bacteria > Bacteroidota > Bacteroidia > Flavobacteriales > Flavobacteriaceae. The sequence continues at coordinate 5,064 of JAABRF010000097.1, forward strand.
TTGATCAAACAATTGGGATTTTATCCCATTATGGACCATGAAGATACTTATTTTGATCTGGTTGAAGGTAAGTTCGTCAGCCATCCACAAAATCAATTGTATTTGGAAGGAGATGAATTGAAACGTTTTGTCAAAGTACTCCAATCAGACTTTTCACAACTTTCCGAATTGAAGTTGACTTATCCACAACGTACGGAAATACTCGAACGCCTGTTTCAATATATGAGTTTACACATAGCTTCCTTTAAAAAACCGAAATCACTTGTTGTTTTACAAGAATTGTTTCATTAACTTTGTACTCCGACTAACCTAAAATCCCTAAATAATGAAATGAGCCAATAGTTAAATATCTAACCTACCTCAATTGGTTGTTGGCGAATTCCATGTGCCCTATAAAATCAAATAAAAATATACACATGAAAACTTTAATCAGACTTTTTTTGACAGCCATAGCCGTATTGGTTATTGCCTATGCTTTACCCAATAATTGGGTTGTTGTCGAAGACTTTGGTGCAGCACTTTTGGTAGCTTTGGTTTTGGGAAT
>JAABRF010000098.1 GCA_011391075.1 Flavobacteriia bacterium
TTTACCCAGTTTGGCTTCCCGAATCAAACAAAAATTGGGAATCAAAAATCCCAATTGTGTAGCGTATGATATTTTGTTTGGTTGCCCTGGATGGATTGAAGGCGTTATTCAAGCACATGCCTTTCTTAAATCGGGTATGGCTAAAAAAGTTTTGGTTATCGGAACCGAAACTTTATCCCGTGTCGTTGACCCACACGACCGCGATTCCATGATTTATTCCGACGGTGCCGGTGCCTGTATCATCGAAGCCAAAGAAGAACCTATCCGCAGAGGGATTTTGAGCCACGCTACACGTACCGATACTTTGGACGAAGCCTACTTTTTATTCTTCGGAAATTCATACAACCAAAATGAAGATCCTGATGTACGCTATATCAAAATGTTTGGCCGTAAAATTTACGAATATGCCATTACCAATGTTCCCGCTGCCATGAAAACAGCTTTGGATCTTACTACGGTTGATATTCACAATTTGAAAAAGGTTTTCATTCACCAAGCCAATGAAAAAATGGACGAAGCCATCATCAAACGCTTTTTCCGTCTCTACAAAGTTCCTACTCCCGATTTGGTCATGCCGATGAGTATCCACCTATTGGGAAATAGCTCGGTTGCTACCGTTCCTACCCTCTATGACCGGGTTTTAAAAGGTAAAGTTGAAAATCAAAAAGTGGAAAAAGACGATGTAATCATGTTTGCATCGGTAGGCGCAGGGATGAATATCAATGCAATAGTCTATAAATTGTAAAAAAATCTTTAGATTAAATATAATTCTAATTACTTTATGTAATACCTTCATTTGGTGTATAATCAAATGAAGGTTTTTTTTTATATTTTACTTCATTAGAATTATTATCAAATCTAGCACTCAATATCAAATCAACACAAAATACGAATAAGTACGTATGTTGATGTAGATGTCATAAGTTTACTTTTATCACATTAATTCATAATTATATGATAAAAAAAATCAATCTTTTAATGTTGTGTATGGGAATGCTATTTGTCCCTGTTACAAAGGGATTCTCTCAAAAAAAACAAGACCAACCAAAGTATTGTAGGTTTAGTTCGGATAACTATCCGGCAAATGATATTTGTCCCAATGTTCAATTCAATAGTTTTAGAACAGATGAAGATATCGAAAAAGCAGTGAATGACATTACCTCAATCATTGGATTAAAACCAAATTTTATTCTCATTCCTTGTCCCGACATACAAAATGCAGCTGCCTTGATTTACCAAGATAACTTAAGATACATTGTATATGATAAAAAATTTTTGGATGGTATTTCAAAAAATGTAAAAAGTAATTGGTCCAATACCATGATACTCGCACACGAAATTGGACACCATTTGAATGGACATACATTAACCAGTGAAAACAAAGAGACTACTCGAAAAGAAGAGTTGGAAGCAGATGAATTTGCAGGTTTTATTTTGGGAAAAATGGGAGCTTCCAAAGCTGAGGCTACTGCAGCTATGAATGGAATTCCACATCCTGATTGTGATGTGGAATATTTCTCAGATCATCCTTGCAAAGAAAAAAGAATAGAAGCCATCGAAAAAGGTTGGAGTAAAGCTACCGGAAAAAAAGTAAAAGCAACTTCAAAACAAAAATCGGAACAAACCAAACCCATTCCGGTTCAAAAGGCAACCCTCAAAGGAACTTGGTACACTGAATTGGACAATGAAAGAGGTACTGACGGCATACGTTCGTTAACCATTACTTTTTTGGAAGGCAACATCATCCATTATCGTTTTTTTGATTCTATTACAGGAATAATTACCGATGAATTTGAATCAAAATATACGTTAGAAAAAGATGTTTTGATAGAAGTGTTACCTTACAATCCTAATTTTAAAGCGAAAGCCAAAGTTCAAATGCTGAGCAAAAGAGCCCTACTTTTAACTATCATCGACAATGGAATTGCCGGATATGAAGGATTAAAAAGAGTATATATAAGAGTTGAAGAATAAAAAATGTCAAATATTAAACTTCGTGAATAATAATCTCCGAAGTAACCGGCATCACTTTTTTATACACAGCACTTACACCACAATAGCGTTCTTCCGATAGGTTTACTGCTTTTTCTAGTTTGTCTAAAGGTAATTCTTTGCCCCAAAACTCGTATTTGACGTGCATACTGATGAAGTGTTTGGGATGCTCTTCGGTTAATTCTCCATCAACGGTAACTTTTAAATCATCCAATTCAACTCTCATCTTAGCCAAGATAGACACAACATCCATACTGGTACATCCTGCCAAAGCCAACAACATAAATGGTTTCGGACGTGGACCTTTGTCGGTTCCGCCTACGGTTTCTTCGGCGTCCAATATGATTTTATGACCGTTTACTTCGCCTTCAAAACTCATGTTTTCCAGCCATTTGACAGAAACTTCTTGATTTGCCATGTTCTTATTATCTTTAAATTTAATGATGTTTTTATTTAACCGCAAAAATACACACAAAAAAGGATTGTTGTGTTACTTTTATCGCATTTCAGCTTTTTCTTCAGCGATGTCTTTGAGTATTTCTACTATATTGCCTGTAGGATATTGCCCTGTAAAACACGCTTTACAAACCGGAAATTGACTGAAAATTTGATCCAAATCTTCCGGTTTTAAATAAAAAAGTGCATCGGCTCCAATATATTCCCTAATTTCTTCTTGCGTTTTGTTGGCGGCAATGAGTTCTGTTGTAACCGACATATCAATGCCGTACACACAAGTATTGATAACCGGTGGGGCAGATGATACAAAATAAATTTCTTTGGCTCCGGCTTCTTTCAAAGTTTGTACAATGCGTTTGGAAGTAGTGCCGCGCACAATTGAATCATCTACCACGACCACTTTTTTATCGCGAATGGCTTTTTTGATGGGATTCAATTTTTGCTTGACGATGTTTTCTCTTTCACTTTGCTCAGGTGCAATAAAACTTCTACCGATGTAATTGCTTTTAAATAATCCTCTGTGATAAGGTACACCCAATTTTTCTGCCAATCCTGAAGCAGCAAAATAACCGGATGAAGGCACATCGATAACCACATCGGGTTGCAATCCGGATGCTTTGATTTGTTCGGCAATGTATTGTCCCAATCTCACTCGGCTTCCTGCCACATTTTTATGGTGAAAAACGGCATCTTCACGAGCAAAGTAGATGAATTCAAATACACAAAAGGCTTGTTTGGTATGATGTCCAATGGTGCTGTGCAATTGGTATTCTTCGTCGATAAAAACGATTTCTCCGGGTTTTAAATCTCTGATGATGTCATATCCCAAATGGTCAAAAGTGATGCTTTCGGAAGCCAATCCATAGACAACTCCATTGGCGGTTTCTTTTTTACCCAACACCAATGGACGGATACCGTTTGGATCTTGAAAAGCCAACAACCCGTGATTGGCAATGACGGCTATCACGGCATAGGCTCCTTGAATGCGTTTCTGGGTTTGGGTAACGGCTTCAAAAATTTGCTCAACCGTAATGGTCTTGAGATCATTCTTTTTCAACTCTGCTGCCAATGTATAGAGTATAATTTCCAAATCATTGGACGAAGTAGGCATCACGTGATAATCTTCATACATCGCTCGGTTCATTTCCTTGAAGTTGGTCACATTACCATTGTGAACCATGGCTATTCCAAAAGGAAAATTGGTTGTGATGGGTTGGGCATTTTCGATGTCTTTGGTTCCATGTGTCGTATAGCGCACATGTCCCAATCCTATATTGCCATCCAATCGGTTAAAATGTTTGTTTTCAAACACTTCATTGACCAATCCAATGCCTTTTTTCATTTTGAAATTGTCCTTAAAGGTTACAATTCCCGCTGAATCCTGTCCTCGATGTTGTAGTGTCAACAATCCCGAGAGAAGGTCGTACACTACTTTTTCATTGCCTGTAAATCCTACTATTCCACACATTATTTTAGATTTTAGATTTTAGATTTTAGAATTCAATTATTATTTAAGAATAATTCTTTTAAGGTTTGAGCGTAAAATTGATGTTCGATGGCTAGCCCGCGTTGTTCTACTTCATCCAGGGTTTGGGCACCGCTCAAATCTACTGAGGTTTGGGCGATGATTTGACCGGTATCCACACCTTCATTGACGTAGTGAACGGTTACCTTGGTTTCCGACATTTGATTTTGAAAAGCCCATTCATAGGCGTGTAAACCTTGATGCAAACGGGTATCTGCCGGATGTATGTTGATGATTTTCTGGGGAAAATTGCGTATGAATTCGGAACTCAAGATGCGCATATAACCGGCCAAAATAAGGTAATCAAATGCGTAATCCTTTAAAATCTCTATTACTTTTTGATCGTATGCGGTGCGTTTCATCCCTTGTGCATCCAAACTAAAAGTTGGGACACCTAATGCTTGCGCTAGGGTCAAACCCATAGCCTCAGGTTGGTTGGAAAATACCAAAACCGGTTCGGCAATTCCTTTTAAAATACCTTCTTGGGTGGCCCGAATCAAGGCTTCCATATTGGAACCTCTACCGGAGATGAAAATAACCATCTTGATCATTTCTGTATGATTTTTTATAGGCTAGGTTGCGATTATTGAATGTGTTTGTTATCTCTTTTGCCAATATCTCTTCTAAAGAACATGCCTTCAAATTGGATTTTATCAACCATACGATAAGCTTTTTCCAAACTCTCTTCCAAGGTACGTCCGTGTGCTACTACATTTAAAACTCTTCCTCCATCGGTTTGGATATGTTCTCCCACTTTTTTAGTCCCAGCGTGGAAAACCAAAACCTCTGTATCTTGATGATCCAATCCATGAATGTTTAAACCTTTAGGATAGGCTTTCGGATATCCTCCTGAAACCAAAACCACATCTGTGAAAAATCCTGTTTCAAATGCCAATTCGATATCACTGAGTTGTCCTTTCAGGCAAGCTGCAATCACTTCGGTCAAATCATTTTTCAATGCCGGAAGCAGGACTTCGGTTTCCGGATCTCCAAAACGAGCATTGTACTCAAGCAAATATGGAATTCCGTTTTCAACCATGATTCCAAAATAAATCATGCCTTTGTAATCCATTTGTTCTTCATTGATGCCTTGTAAAGTAGGTTTGATAATGCGCAAATGAATTTTCTTCATCAACACCGGATCCAATCCCGCTACCGGACTATAAGCGCCCATACCACCTGTATTGGGGCCTATATCTCCGTCTAATAATTGCTTGTGATCTTGAGAAGCTTGAAGTAATTTGACACTTTTACCATCTGTAAATCCAATGATGGAAATTTCATCTCCTTCCAAACGTTGTTCGACAATCAAAGGCACTTTTTCTCCATACACTGCTTTGATTTCTTGAATGGCAGCGTCTAGTTCGCTCAAACTACCACATACAAAAACGCCTTTTCCG
>JAABRF010000009.1 GCA_011391075.1 Flavobacteriia bacterium
TTGATTGGAAATATGGACCAACCCAAAATATACGGTGCCGGTTTGCTTTCTTCCATTGGCGAAAGCGAAAGTTGCCTGAAATCCGAAGTGAAAAAGGTTCCCTATAGTATGGAAGCTGCTCTTCAGAATTTTGATATTACCAAACCCCAACCCCAACTATACGTAACCCCCGATTTTGCCCATCTGAGTATGGTCTTGGAAGAGTTTGCCAATACCATGGCATTGCGAAAAGGCGGTTTAAATGGACTGCAAAAACTCATTGATTCCCGAACACTAGGGACCATTGAACTCTCTACCGGATTGCAAATATCAGGCACATTTACCGATGTGATAAGTAACGAGGATGGTAAAGTATTATATGTGCAAACGACTGGTCCTACCGCATTGGCACATCGGGAAAAAGAATTGATATCTCATGGAATAAACTACCACAGCGAAGGATTTGGTAGCCCTATTGGTAAATTGAAAGGTATTAATCTTGCTATTGAAGACATGTCTCCTTCCGATTTGGAAGCATATGGAATTTACGAGGGAAAAACAGTTCAATTGGCATTTGAAGGAGGCGTAAAAGTCTCCGGAAATATCATCACCGGAATTCGCAATTTACAAGGCAAGATTCTCCTGATATCATTTGAACATTGCACCGTAACCTATCGCGACCAAGTTTTATTCCAACCCGAATGGGGTATTTATGATATGGCTGTGGGTAAAAAAGTATGTGCAGCATTTGCCGGTCCCGCCGATGTGCATTCATTTATGTCTCATGGAAACGTTCCGATTGAAAAAACCAACCGCATCAAATATACCGATAGCGAAAAACGTTTGCAAGATCTTTATGCGCAAGTGAGAAACTTACGTGAAAGTCAATCGGTAACAATACATAAATTGAAAGAAATTTTTCAGGAATGTGTACAAGAATATCCCGATGATTGGTTGCTGATTCTTGAAATAGCCGAAATAGCACCGCTTTCACAATGGAGAGATCAAATATTACTACATCTAGACACCTTAAAAACCGATGCTGCAAAAACTAAATTAATTGTAAACGGTTTAAAACTCTTGGCAAATGCACATAATACACTTGCCAAAAGTGATGTAACGGGTTAAAAACCCATATAACCATACGGATTAAATCCTCCCGGTTTGATAATGCTGTAATTGGCTCGGTTTGAATCACTGCCAAATGTTGAATCTATAATTTCCTGATACATTTCGGGTAGTTCCTTTTCGTCCAAAATGGATTTATCTTCCAATGATACATAAGCCAATGGATTGATTTTGGAATCTTTACTTACAAAAGCCACAGTGAGCAATTCTTTCTCTTCAGCTTCATCTTCTTTTACTTTTCGTATCACTTGGTAAAAGTAAAAAGTCACTTCCTTTTGATTTCTTTGAACAACTTCTTTTTTCAATAAATGGATAGAATCTTTCTCCTCCAAATTGTTGAGGTGATACAAAGCCGAAACCGATATTTCATCATCACTCACATTGAGTTTGGCTTGCTCATCTTGATTCAAAAGCAATAAAGCTGTCATAAAACGAGTTTCTGGATCTGATAGTGATTGTTCAATAACCGCTTGATTACTTATTTTATTGACTACATCCAATCGGTTGATTTCCATTGTAAGTTCAGGAATATTCAAGGCTCTGGATTTTTTGACTAAATCTTTGAGAACATCATCCTGTGGGAAATAATACAAAATATTGATATAAGTAATCAAGTCACTCACAGGTGCTTCATTATCGTAATAATCATTTCTCTCCTCTTCATCTTTTGCATCGTCTTTTTCTTTCCAACTCACAATGCGTTTGAGTTCCAATTTGGCTTGGGTCAAAAAGTTTTTTCTTTGAGGTTCTAACTTTTTGGCCTGTATTTTACCTTTGTCCAAAACATTTAAACAAAGTGAAAGAATAGGGGATTTGTATTCTTCTGTTTGGTAATAATCAAACACATTAGGAAACAAATATTTGGCATTTTCCAAATCCGTTGTAAATTGATTGAATAACCAATTAATTTCGTAGGAATCATCCGGAATTGGTAAGTCGTATGCCATTAATTCGGATATTTTCTCATAAGCCGCTTTTGATTTCTGATGTGATAATGCTGTTAGTATTTCCAATTGGACTGAAGATTCAGTATCTTCTTTTTTGTATAATGCTTCCAAATAAGGAATGACCCTTTTGTCTTCCATAGCGCCTATCGCACTTATAAGTGTTTCTTTGGCATCAATTTCAGAATCTTTAAATTCATATGTTTCAATGAAATTTTTAACCTTTTCAAAATCATCTTTGCTCAATTCCAATTGATGTGCCGAATTCAAAGCCGAGAACCTAATGGTGTCTTTGTCACTCATCGCATCTTCCAAAAAGGACGAAAACCTAGATTCAAATGGATTTTTATAACTTTCCAATGAAGGTTTGAATGTGCTGAAAACCTTTTCTATAAAAGGATCGTTTCTTTGGTAATTTTTAGGGACTAAAGAACTTAAGATATAATAGGAATCGCCCTTGAAAATAGCTTTGTATTGAATGGCTTGATCTGAACTTGGAACAATGGCTGTTGCTTCAAAAACATGTTCATCGCGAACTTCATCATACGTTTCTTTTTCGTTGAGAAGTTCCCATTTTACTTCTTTTTCCTTCATGAGGTCATTCCAAGTCGAGGCTTTGAGCCCTTTCTTCTCAACAAAGAAATCATCGTATCCATACGCTTCATCAAAATACTCATATTCGTAATCTTCTGTATAATCGTCAATGCCATAATCTTTGGTAAAACCCTTTTTAAATGCTACCTTGACCGAGTCCAAATGGGTATAATGATCGTATTTTCCCAATTTGTAGTATTCCACTTCAACGGTTTGTCCGGTAGCCGATAAAATGCTGTAATATTTATTCTTGGGTAAATTGATGTTTTTGGTATCCAATGTCGTTCTATCTACATTGAAAAACAAACCTTGATTTATTTTTTTAGGAATTTCTACCGAGAAGTAAGATAAAGTATCTTGAAGTACTTCTAAATCCATTTGATATACAAAAGGCTGCATCTGGAAAGAATTAAAAAACCGATTGGTGTGTTCCTCAGAGGCATTGACACTTCCCATCAGATAGTATTTATTCCCATGAATAACCGATTTCAATTGTACTTTTTTTCCATTCACTTCCGACTGTGAAGTGAAATATTTTGGGTCTTCATTGAAATGGGTTTGAAGTGTATCAGCTTTGTGTTGTAATAAAAATTCATAGTGAATTTGTTTGTTTTCAAATGCCGTATTTTCCAAAGTTTCCAAATCATTCAATGTTTTTTCATGCAAGAAAAAGTAGGATTGATTCGCATTTAGATAACCTTGCAATTCAATATCGTTGATCTTGTTTACAAAATCACCCTTTACAAAATGATAAACAGGAAGTTCGACAGAAAATCCTTTGTGTTGAGGTGTAAAGGTTTCCCACTGCTCAGAAAATGCTTTGATTTCAATGGGATCAAATACATCAGCTTCATATTTTCGGACGTATTCTCCTACACCAGTCATGGAAATACTGATGATTTCCAATGGCGTAATGTAAAATTTATACCTTTGACTGTTTCCCGATTTGCGTTTGTTCTTTATATCATAGCCTTTGTAACTGTTGGTTTCAAAATACTGCTTCTCAATAATATCTCCCGGAATATTTTCAAAAAACAAACTGTCTAAAGATTCAGGATTAAAAGTGGTAGCTTCCTTTTTCAAGAAATAATTGAGAGGCAATCTTTTGATAGTGATGACTCCACCATTGATGTAATCGGGAGAACCCAAATGATCAGCATCTTCTTCAATAAACTTATTCAAAGGCATTTTTACCATGCCATCGGCTGTCGAACCCATTTTAAATTGTGGATTCGGAAAATAGGTTTCAATGTCCTTTTGTTTGTTTTTACCGGTTTCCGTAAATGCGTCAAAAACTGGTGTAAGTGTATACCCTTTTTCAATCAACATTTTGATAATACCTTTATTTCCGGCTAAATGTGCGGCTCCAACAGCTGCAAACAAACTACCTTGCCTGACCAATGAATCGATACTATGGGTCATGATACTGTTGCGATGTACAATCATGGCATCATGTGCCTTTTCTGACATCATCAATTTGTTGATCGAATCCAACATCACAATGTCTTTCTCACGGTAAAAATCTTTTAATAAATCAAATGGATTCTTGTCCTTGATGATTTTTTGAATGATAAGTAAATTCTCGGGTTCGGGACGCGCACTTTCATCGTCTATTTTCAATAAAGGAATGATGGATTCCATGATATTCTCCAAACCAACTGTTTTCTTGTTGTATTTCTTTCCGGTTTGAAAAATAAAAGTATCCAATACAGTATCCTCTGAATAATCGGCATTATAACCATCTACTCCCGAAAGCAAGTTTTGAAAATAATTGTAATTGCTGTAAAAAAGGGATAGCAATTCTTCTTTGGGTAATGGAGTCAAATAAAACTTACTGTAAAACATGAAAGGAGTATTCGCCTCACTCTGATTGATTAAATCATTCAATTCTCCCCAAGTTTCCGGATCACTTTCGTTGGCAACCATATCAGCTTCCAACAAATGTTTAAAAAATGAATCAGACAAATGATAGGAAACTTTGTCTGTGACATGCATAGAACCATATAAGTAGGATTTCTTTTCAATTCCGTTTCCGGAAATCTCCCAAAGTAGACTTTTTTGAGTTTGACTGTAAATTGAAAGGGATACCAAAAACGACAATAAAGCAAATAACTTTTTCAAAATAATGAGATATTAGAATTTCAACAAAAATAATTATTTTATTGAATCTACCTATTTTATAAAAAGGTATTGTTTTTTTGAATTATGTAACATCTGTTACTTTATATAAGGTAATTTCTGCTTTTATTTGCGCTCTAAAAACTATTTTCAAACCTAAAATTTAAATCATGAGCTTTTTTGATCTTTTTGGAGGTGGCGGTGCCAATAACCAAGTAAAAGAATACAAAGATAAAGGAGCAGTCATTATCGATGTAAGAACTCCTATGGAGTTTGAAGATGGACATGTTCCGGGTTCTATTTTAATTACCTTGGACTCGATTCCTGAAAGTGTAGAACGCATCAAAGCCATGAACAAACCGGTTATTTTGGTTTGTCGTTCTGGCGCCAGAGCAGGTTCGGCTCAAGCTTATTTAAAGAGATTTGGAATAGATGTGATTAATGCTGGCCCATGGCAAGCAGCTCTTTAAAGAGCTTTTTAACGAGAATCAAGATTTTTTGTATATATATTTAGTTAGTAGTAAAACGGAAAGAAAGCAGCTTTGCATACTTTCCGTTTTTTTTTGTACTTGTTTTGCTTTTATTTCAACCCAACCATCCATCTCGATCCAAACTCCTGTATTGTATAGCCTCAGAAATGTGATGAGGTTCAATAGATTCAGATGCTTCCAAATCGGCTATGGTACGGGCTACTTTCAAAATGCGGTCAAAAGCCCGAGCCGATAAATTGAGCCGCTCCATTGCGGTTTTCAAAAGTTGCATTGATACTTCATTAAGCACACAATATTTCCTGATTTGCTTGACTCCCATTTGAGCATTGTAATGCATTTTGTCTTCTTCGAGCCGTAAGGTCTGAAATTGACGCGCCTTGATTACTCGCTCCCGAATGATTTTACTGCTTTCCCCTTTGCGGTCTTCCGATAATTTTTCAAATGGAACCGGTGTTACTTCGATATGAATGTCAATTCGGTCGAGTAATGGACCGGAAATTTTACTCAGGTAACGTTGCATTTCTTGTGGTGTGGAAGTCATGGGACTGTTGGGATCGTTAAAATACCCACTCGGACTCGGATTCATACTGGCAACCAACATAAACGAAGATGGATATGTAATGGTAAATCGAGCCCTAGATATAGTCACTTCTCTATCTTCCAAAGGTTGTCGCATGACTTCGAGTACGGTGCGTTTGAATTCCGGTAATTCATCCAAAAACAAAACGCCATTGTGAGCCAATGAAATTTCTCCGGGTTGTGGGAAAGTTCCTCCACCTACCAAAGCCACATCCGATATGGTATGATGCGGACTTCTAAAAGGTCTTTGGTGCATCAATCCCGTATGTTCTTTAAGTCGACCTACAACAGAGTGTATTTTGGTGGTTTCCAAGGCCTCCGAAAGCGTCATAGGCGGTAAGATGGAAGGCAATCTTTTAGCCAACATGGTTTTGCCGCTACCCGGCGGACCAATCAGAATGATATTATGTCCGCCTGCTGCTGCAATTTCCATACAACGTTTGATGGTTTCCTGTCCTTTGACATCGGCAAAATCATTTTCGGGATTTTCCAGATGTTCGTGAAATTCTTTTCGGGTATCGATGATGGTTCGCTCCAGTGGGATGTCTTTGTTGAAAAAATCAATGACTTGTTTGATGTTTTCAACTCCATATACCTCAAGTTGATCTACAATTGCAGCTTCCTTTACATTTTGTTGGGGTAATATAAAACCTTTATAACCTTCTTCTCTAGCTTTGATAGCAATAGGTAATGCTCCTTTAATAGGTTGTAAATTTCCATCCAAAGACAACTCGCCCATGATGATATACCGATCAATATCATCGGCTTTGATTTGACCACTGGCTACCAGTATTCCAATAGCCAAAGTGAGGTCATAGGCACTGCCTTCCTTCCGCAAATCTGCAGGCGACATGTTGATGATGATTTTTTTAACCGGAATTTTTAACCCATTGTTTTGCAATGCTGCTGCAATTCGAAAATTACTTTCCTTAATTGCATTGTCGGGTAAACCAACCAAATGATAACCCACGCCATTGTCAATGTTTACTTCAACGGTAATAGTTTGTGCTTCAACGCCAAATACGGCGCTTCCATAGATTTTTGTCAACATCTTTTTCAATTATTTTTTTCGAGGATAAAAATACTAAAAAAATAATATCAACAAATGTTCAAACCATTTCTTTTTTATAAATCAATTTTCAGACAAGTTTTGAGGACCTTATAAATGAGCATATTGAGTCCCGATAGACCTGCCACGCAGAAGGCGTGGTATCGGGATGAGTTATTGAGTTTTCTGATATATCGAACTCAGGTAAATAGAATTGTTGTTTAATAATCCATTTGTTTTTACACCATTACAACTTCTTCAACAATCGACGTGCTTTTTTGCCTTCTGAAGATGCGGTATTGATTTGTTTGAGGTATGCCTCACATGTTTTGTAATCTTTTTCTTTCAATGAGGTCAGTGCCAAATACCAATAAGCAGTGTTCTTAAATAATTCATTTTTTTCTAAGTCTTTGAATACTTTTTGGGCTTCCATCAAATGGTTGTTTTCCAACAAACTTATGCCGTAATACAATTGGACTTCCGCATTATCGGGTTCTTTTTGCAACCAATCCTTTAATAAAGTTTCAGCTTGTTTGTAATTTCCTTGATTGAAGGAATTTTGGGCCTCAATTTCTGTATTTTGATTTGCTCCTCTAACCGTCAATTCCATAGTTGAATGTTGTGCAAAGTCCACATACGCAGGTTGTCCGTCTTTGAAAATAAATAAACCGACCAGTAAGAGAATACTGGCGGCAGCCATCCAAACTTTATTTCGATTGAAAAACTGAATCACAACCGGTTTTTTCATTTTTTCTAAAAGGGTTTCATTCCCAATTTGTCGAAGAGTTTGCTTGAGTTGTGCTGTTTGCTCCTGATTTTGTTTGTGAAATCGCAAATGTTGATCTACTGATTGATAGAGACTGAAAGCTTCAGCCCATTCAGGATTATCTACTATTTTTTGATCCAAATCCGATTGTTCGCTTTCATTCAATTCTCCTTGAAGAAAGCGTTCAAATAATTCGTAAGTTTCGTTGGTCAACATGGTTTAGTTTTTTAGAGATTGATATTCCGGATGTGCCTGAATCATTTGAGTCAGTTTCCCCATACATTCCGATTTCTTTTTGCGCACATACGCATAAGATAATTGCATGATTCGGGCAACTTCCTCCAAAGATTTGATGACCAGTGTTTTTTCCAATAATTCCTTACATGCCGAACTCATTTTATCAAACATACTTTGATACAAACCCGATTGGCGCTCATATTTTTCGGTTTCCTGAACCATAGATTCACTGTCATCGAGTATAGATACATTTTCATCCAGATTTGTTACCTTACTATGTGAATATTTCTGAATTTCGTTGAGCCAACGCCGTTTGCATAATAAAAAGAAATAAGCATCAAACGGTGCAGTCAATACCAATCCTTTCTCTTTTGCCTGATGATAAATTGTTACCAATACTTCCTGAATGATATCTTGTGCTCTTTCTCTATCCCCATTATTCTTTACAATGAACGAAATTACTTTACCCGAAAACTTTTGATATAGTTCCCGTAATACCTTGCTGTCATTATGCAGCAAAGCCGTAATATATTTTTGATCGGAATGTGTGGTGTTGTACATATTTATATAGGTAGTTTTTTGATTGAGCCAAAGTACATAAAAATTTGAATGTAGAATTGATGAGTTTTTAAATCCCTTTTAATGCTTCATTGTTAAATAGTTTTACCACTATTCTTATTTGTGGATGTTTTTATTTAAATTTAAAACACTTAAAATCAGCAAGGTAAAAATTATTTACATTTTTTTTCACTTCCATAGGTAACAATGTTTGTCGCGTTTTGATATAGGGATGTAAACAAATTACAAATGACATTTCAAACATAACTAAAAACTTTTTTAAAATGAAAACAAATCAAAACTCAGTAAACGGACTTAACAAAATATTGTTTGTTAACTTTTCAAAATTTGCACTTGGTCTTACCTTATGTATTGGCCTTACATTAACTTCTTGTAGAAAAGAAGACAACTCACCTTCTCCTGATGGAGCTGCTTTAACCGAATTTTTTGAAACCAACCGAATTGAATCACTTCAAACATTTACCTTAAATGCAACGACTGGTGGCATCATTACAGGTAGCGAAGGAACCAAAGTGGTTTTCCAACCCAATTCAATTGGATTAAACGGAAATCCTGTAACCGGAAATGTTACCATTCAATTAATCGAACTTTATGACAGATCAAGTATGTTGACTTTGAATATGCCTACAACTGGAATTAAACCCAATGGAGATCATGAAGTACTCAAATCGGGAGGCGAATTTTTCCTCAATGCCGTCCAAGGAAGCAACCAATTAGAATTATTAATTCCTGCTGAAATTCAAAGTAGAGGTGTCAATCCAGCTCAATTTGAAAATTTCCAAATATTCCGTGCCGGTGATGACATCAATGCTACTGATCTTTGGGTAGAAGCCGACGAAGATGGTGATGGTGAAAATGATGATGCACAAGCACGTGATGGACAAGGTACTGCTACTGGTGGACCAGCTATGTACAATGTATTTAATACAAGTGCTTTTGGATGGACAAATCTTGATCGTTGGTACAATTACGCCGGAACTACTACCCAACTTTACGTAGATGTTCCTGAAGGTTTTGATGGCGAAAATTGTTCGGTATATCTAACCTATGACGGCGAACCTACAGCCTTAGCTAGAATGGATATTTATGATGAAGATGATGAATTATTCACAGAACATTACGGAAGAATTCCGGTCGGACAAGCGGTTCATTTTATCTTGGTTGCAGAAATAGATGGCGTACTTCATTATACCATTCAAGCAGCAACTATATCAGTCAATCATGTTGAAGTGATGGCTTCACCACAACCTACAACTCAAGCTCAATTGGAAGTTTTAATCGACGCTTTACCCTAATCTACTACTAATCTAAATAGGAATTCAGCTCTGCAAAGAGCTGAATTTTTTATTATAAAAAATAATAATTTCTAATTTCTAATTTCTAATTTCTAATGTTTAAAAAGAAAATAAATTTAATGTTTATTATTTTGTCTGACTGGCTTCATTTACTTTGAAAAGATCACTAGGTTTTGCGTTCAATTCATTTTTAAATAATAAGGAACCCAATATTATAAAAGCAATAAAAGCTAATGTACCCAATACCTGTTTTAAGGATATTTTTTGAATGTCATGTTTGGCTTTTACATCACATATTTCACCGGGACAGTATTGTGTTTTTTCTTTATAAAACAATTGATACATTTTGCAACCAATACAAATACCAAATGCAGATTCAAAAAACATTAAAATCAAACAAATTAAACATACCAATCCGGTAATAATACTATACGTGTTGAAAACTACCATCAAGATAAACATTGCCGCAGCCAAGACCAAACCTATGTACCAAGCAAATTTCTTTTGTATGGCTCCTACATATTCCGGATTTTGATTGCGTACGATAAAACGACCCAAAATGAGAAGAGGAGAAAATTTAGGACCAATGAACAACCGAATCGAAAAATCAATCAAAAAAACGATGATGACATATTTGATGGGTACAAAATTCCCTTGGTTGATAATCAACATCAAAGAAATAAATGTTGCTAAAAACATGATGCCGGCAGCAGCCCGTATTTCTCTTTCATTTAATACAGGAATTTCGTAACCTTTTACAAGCTCTCCAAATACTTTCATTTGAGTTGTTTTTTAATTTGTTAATAGGTGTTAGTATCCTAATGGCAACATATGTTACAAAATTGAAATTCCAAATTTTATCCCGTCCCGATAGCTATCGGGACCCAATAGCCAAATTCTATTGACAATCACAGTATTAATAAAAAAAATGATAACTTTGTCCAACTACTAACTATTATACAGATGAATAATTCCAAATATTTTTTCCAATTCCTTGGAATATCATACTTTTTTTTAACAGGAAGTATTAATATTCAAGCACAGGTTACTATCGATACACTTTCGCGTTTCGCTGAAATTAAATTTGAAGCTCAAAAAAATCAAGTGGTCTTTCATGCCGAGACTCCGGCTTTGAGCCAAATCGCAGGTGCTCCGGAAGCATTTTACACTTATTTTTGGGAATTTGGAGACGGTCATTATAGTTTTGAAGAACAACCTACACACACTTTTGCTCGATCGGGTGATTATAATGTGCGATTGGTGGCTACCAATAATTATGACGATGGCAAACCACCTATTTCCCGACCTAAACTGACTTCTGTATCAGAAATATCTGAAAACACTGTAGTAGCCGATGAAAACGCCCAATTATTGACTGAACACAATGCTCTCAGATTACTCAAAAACCGCGAACCCATGCCCAATGAAACGATGGAAATGGTGCTCAGTTATGTCAATGATAAACCATACGCTACCGATGGAAGAATTTATTTGTTTTTCAACGATCAACAGTTTGAAAAAAACAATTTCGATTTGCCAGAAATTAGAATGTATTACGGTGAATACGCTTCGTCTGATTCGTTTAAAGAGTTGGCTTATCAGTCTATTTCCCAAAACGATTTTATCCTTTCCACCGGTTGGAAACCTTCAGAAATTGGATTAGAAAAAATCCCGGATTCATTGCTGAAACAAAATTTACAAGAAACTTTAACACGCGCTTATGAAGAATATCGAAATGTAAAAGTGATAGATTACAATCAAATGCCTTCAGGACAAACCCGCAACATCTTTTTCACATTCAAAACCACCCCTGAAATGTTAAAAGATACCAGTGCCATCTTGACTGTTAAAAGTGTGTGGATACCGGAACGTACCTATGATATACATCAAGTACGTACCATGGAAATGGAAATTGTGACCTCACATGATCCCAATAAAATGGCTGTTTACAATGCTCGTCTCAACTACAGAATGGTCAGAGGCAAAGAGATGAAATACAAAATCCGATTTCAAAACAACGGTGAAGGTCCGGCCAAAACCATACGCCTCGATACGGATGTTTCTGTAATATTTGACAAACAATCCTTGAAGATTATAGATACTTATCCTAAAGTTCCCATCTGTCCCGATGGAAGAGAAGTAAATTATTCTTGCATTGATACCTTGTATTATCAGGATAAAATATCATTTGTTTTTAAAAATATTTATCTACCCGGATCTCAACAGAAAGGTGTGCAAGAACGGGATTCGACCAAGGGATTTGTCAAATACAGCCTTGCTTTTGGAAAGGATTTTCACAAAGTCAAAACCCATAGTCAAACAGCTATTATATTTGATAAAAACGAACCGATTATTACCAATACTGCTACTACGAGATTCAAACCGGGTTTTTCTCCAGGAATAAGAATGGGGTATAATTATACTTTTCCAAAGGAATCCACAACCAATAGAACTGTCACTGAAGATGGATTAGTATATACCATTGATCAAGTTGGAACAAAGGAAACTTCCCATGGATTTTTTATGGGAGCAACCTATTCGCCTTACAAAGCCTATAAAAAGTATTTTCAAGCCGAACTTTATTTGGAAAGGCAATTTTCCAATTCAGATGCTCAATTTGAGTTTTTACTGAATAGTGCTACTGGAAATGTTTTTTGGTTGCAACGAACAGAATCCATGCATATTGAGCAAACCAACCTACAATTTGTTCCGGCTTCATTTAGATATAATTTAAACTCCGTTTTTGGAGTAGGAGTAGGAGTTATAACCCATTTTAGATGGAGCGGGACAATCACAGACCAATTGGAGAAACGATATTTTCAATACAATTCTGCAAATCCTGACGAACTCGGAACTGAAATTCCCGATTTTTATTTAAAAATGGAAAGAAAAACTGCCTTGGGATTCCAATGGGAAGATGCAGCTCCATTTGTTGACATAACCGGAGGAATTTCAAGAATTGGTCCGAGTGCCGGAATTCGCTATTTGTATCCCATCAAAAATCAAAGAAGTATCCTACAATTTTATGCCATTTGGAAGTTTTAAAATAAAGAGAAATACATTTACAATATTGGTATTTATGCTGTTGACATCATGTTTGTCATACAGTCAGGATTCCTTAAACTTTTATAACACCAAAATCTCTAAGTTATATGCTCAAGGAAATAAAAGTCAAAGTGATGCCGTATTTCTGCAAAAAAGTAGCTATTTAAAACGACAAAATAATGCCGAAGAATATCTCTATGCTTGGTGGGAGTATTTTATGCTTGAACCTGTAGAAGAACGACTTTATTTGCTTAAAAATGTGCTGAAATCAACTTGGCGTCCCGAAAAAAATGAAGCTGAAAAAGTGGCCAAACTCCATGTGATGATCAACCTAGCGTACCATCAAAAGAGTTTTGGAAACATCTACCAATCTATCCAATCGTATGAAAAGGCAATGTACTTTTTCGACCAAAATCATATTAATAACTATGATATTATAGATTATGCACTGAAACCATTGGCCAATAATTGTACCCGAATTGGAGATTATGACCGCGCCGAAGAGTTGCTCATCAGAACCTTAAAATTAACAGATCTTCCCGAAAACAAAACCAAAAGAGCTGGTTCGGTTCTCAATTTATCTATTTTTTACAATAGTGTTGGAAAGTATAAAGAAGCCATTTCATTACTCAAAGACGAGTTAAAAAAAACAAAACTATCAAACTTTCAGAAAGCAGGTTTAAATAGTGAATTATCCCGAAATTATCTGGATGAAATTCAAACAGCAGAAGCTAGAAAATTTGCCGAATATTCCAATTCACTTTTGAAATCTGAAAGCCAAAATGCAACAGCTAAACCCATTTTGATGAGAAATGAATTGACTTTGGGTAAGATTTATGCCGCTGAAAAGCAATTTGACAAATCACTTATACATTACGATATTGCCTTGAAAAGTGCCTTGGAGCTCTATGGTAGATATGATCGAGAAACTTCAAAAATTTATGTGTTAAAGGCTCAAGTATATCATGCAAAGAATGATTTACAGGCAGCATTGCAAAACCTTCAAAAAGCTCTTACCGGATTGTTGCCTTCCTTTAATCCAATTTCCATTCACACGCTTCCCACACTCGAAATGCTCTATCCGGAAAATACTTTTCTCGATATATTTGATTTATTTTCCCAAATTCAAAATGAAAAAGGAAACCACGAACTTGCAATACAAGCTTTGGAATTGACTTTTCAAACCAATGAACAATTGCGTTTTACCTATGCTTATCAAAACTCCAAATTATTATTGCAAAGCCAAAATTCCAAACGAACAGAACAGTATTTAGACGCCTGTTATAAACTATATGAGCAAACTCAAAATGCCATTTGGGTTGAAAAAGCCTTTTTTATGGTAGAGAGGAATAAAGCAAGTGTTTTAGCGGATGAATTGAGTTCAAAATTTCAAAAAAGCAGTTACGCCCATGATACCTTGATCAGAAGAGAAAGAGAATTACAGCTATTAAAAGCAGAACTCAATACCGAATTGGCACTATTAGGCCCCAATACTTTACCCGAAAATAAAAAGAAAAAAGAAGCATTATTGATTCAGTCTGAAAAATTGAGTAGAGAATGGATCGTAATTCAAAATCAAATTGGAGAAAAATATCCCGATGTTGCTCCTAGAAAATCGCTTGATTGGAATATGCAATCCATTCAAAAATCTATTTTGAAAAACAACAGCCAATTGATAGAATTTTTTGTTGGTTCAGAAGTTACTTATGTTTTTTCACTTTCCAAAAGTCAAACCTTGCATTTTAGAAAATTGCTCAACACAAGTTACGAAAATGAGTTGGTCCAATATTTAGCATATTACCAACCTGAAAACAACGGCAAGATGCAAAGTGATTTTACCCATTTTAATGAGTTGGCCTATACATTATACAAAGTTTTTTTGGCTGAAGAATTGAAATCGAGTTCCTTTCAAAACATCCTACTCATTCCCGATGGTGTACTATCCTATCTTCCGTTTGAAGCTTTATGGACGCAAAACATATCGAATTCCAAACATTTGTATCCTTATTTAATCTTTGAGAAGAATATTTCTTATGCTTATTCGGTGGGACTTTTATGGCAACCAAATACAACCCAAAACAACCACTACAAATCTAAAGATGCAGTAGGATTTTTTCCGATTTTTGATCAAAACCAACGTGGATTTTCTGAACTCAAATTTTCAATGAAAGAATCCAAATTGATTTCCAAAAATCAGACTTTCAAACTTTTTACAAAGCAAGAAGCAACCAAAACCCATTTTATTCAACATGCTTCTCAATATCCCATCGTACATGTATCCACACATGCACAATCTGAACGGGATAGCTTGCCGGCTTCCATTTCTTTTTATGACGAAACATTATATCTGACCGAGATTTACGGATATCAATTTCCTATTGATATTTTAGTTTTGAGTAGTTGCGAAACCGGTATTGGACACATCAGTGATGGAGAAGGAGCCATGAGTTTGGCAAGAGGATTTTCTTATGCAGGTGTGAAAAAACTTGTCGTTTCACTCTGGGAAATAAACGATCAATCCACTGCCTTATTGATGGGAGATTTTTATCATAATTTGAATCAAAATCAAAATGTTTCCGAAGCACTTCATCAAGCCAAAATCAATTACCTCAACAATCCCGACATTCCGGATTATAAGAAAACACCCCATTATTGGGCAGGATTAATCAGTATTACAAATCAAATAGATAATACTAAACATAATATCATTACTTTGTATGGATTGATTTTTATCTTTGGTTTAGGTAGTGTTTTTGTTTTGTACCTCTTTTATAAAATGATTATTAATTAGAAACTAAATAAATTTTGAATAGCGTATATTTGTACTTCCCTTAACCCAAAAACAATTAAATTATGTTAGCATCCATTATCATCGGAACCCTACTGATTTTAGTAGCTTATTTCATTCAAAAATCTCCAAATCCCTTTTCTAAGTTTTCAATTTATATAATTTATGTAGGGGTTTTTATCATTTTTATAGGTGTATTTTCTGCCATGTTTGTGCAAATCAATCCCGGAAAAGTAGGTGTAAAATCTCTTTTCGGGAAAGTTCAAAAAGGCGTTTTACCCAGTGGTTTACACCTCATCAATCCTTTAATGGACATAACTATATTTGATGTGCAAACGCATAATTACACCATGTCTGCTGTACTTGACGAAGGTGATAAAGGTGGAGATGATGCCATCAGAGTTTTGTCCAATGACGGTTTGGAAGTGGTTATCGATTTGACCGTGTTGTACAGAATTATTCCTGAACAAGCACCAACTATTTATCAAACTATTGGAGTGAATTACACAGATAAAATCGTGCGTCCTGTTACCCGAACAAGAATTAGAGATAATGCGGTTTTTTATGATGCTGTTGCGTTGTATTCTACCAAACGAGAGGAATTTCAACAGCGAATTTTCAAATCCATTGAAACCGATTTTAAATCAAGAGGATTGGTTTTGGAACAACTGCTGATTCGCAATATCAATTTGCCTAAATCTGTCAAATCTACAATAGAAAGTAAGATTAACGCCGAACAAGAAGCTCAAAAAATGGTTTTCGTCCTTCAGAAAGAAAAACAAGAAGCCGAACGTAAAAGAGTTGAAGCTCAAGGTATCGCCGATTATCAAAGAATCATTACCAGTACTTTAACCGACAAACAATTACAATATGAAATGATCAAAGCTCAAAAAGAAATTGCCACTTCTTCCAATGCTAAGGTTATCATCATGAATGGAAAAAATACACCGCTTATTTTGTCAGATAAGTAAAGTCATCGGATGACTAAAGTGCATCTGATTTCTATCTTAAAAAAGGTCATAAGATATTTTATTATCCTATGACCTTTCCTTTTATATTGGATGATCAAAGTTCATCCAACGATTAATTGCTACAAATTATCTATAACCTTATCTTTGGGATACTTCACCTTATAACTCACCCTGATTTTTCTGGTTTCATTGGGTTTTAGATTGAGATCCCAAGTGAGAATACCGGTTTCAGTATTGATTTTGGCTTTGTCACTTTCCAATAACTCGATTTCAATGTCTTTGTCCGTACTCAATGGATATTGATCTTTGAGTAGTAAGAAAACATCTTCTTTTTTATTGTTTCGAACAGTAATATCAAATGTAAAAGTTTGTTCTTTAAAAGCGGATAAGAATTTAGTTCCAGATTTATCTGCCACCTTTTCTCGTTTGATGGAAATCTTTTTATCTCTACCCATACTGAGGTTAAGCGTATCGGAAGTTTGGTTTGGATTGATAACAGTTTTACCTACATACATACCTTCAAAAATGATATTGGCTTCACCTGTCAAAAGGTTGTATTTAGAATAATCGCTGATTTCTGCCAATAAGAACGCTTCTTTTTCCACTCGTGGTACTGCATAATATTTGTAAGTAGCCGGTAATTTGATTTCTTTTAAAGCCACACTATGCGCTTTACTGTTGGAAAGAATATCATAAGGAATATCTATTTCGAATGTAATATTAAGCTGATTTTCTGAAATTTTGGTGTAATCAGATATGCCATCATTGGCTACTTCTTCATTGGTTTCCTGAGACGTAACGCTAATTCCTGAAACCTTGCTCTGAAGAACATTCATTTTCAACATATCATCAGTATAACCATAATAATTAGGATTTCCGTATCTCAAAAACCAAGCACTCAAAATTGGAGCCTGATTATTTTGATTGGGATTGCCACTCGATAGGGTCAATTTTATTTTTTTCCAGTCTATTCCGGTGTTTTGAATCACTTTGGCTTTATACATCATGTTGATGGGTGCAGTTACACTTTCGGCTCTAAGGTCGTAGAAAGGCGACCAGGAAGCATTGGAAGTCAAATAATTGATGTCCAAATTGATCAAGCCGGCAGTTTCATTCATCACTTGTAAGATGAGTTTGCCATTGGAAGTTTTTTCTTCTTTTTCAGTATTGATTTGCAATTTGGCATTCAATCGGCTTAAGGTAGCATTCCACTTATTTTCTCTTTCGTAAATGTTGTTGAGTGCATTGTTTAGATCGGTGCGTTTGGCATTGTAATAATCGACCAATTTCATGAGTTCGATAACACTAAGTCCGGTATTGGTTCCGGCTACTTGCTGATTTTTGTCGAGCAATTCTATGGTTTTGGTATGCGAAGTTCTATCAACGATGATTCTGCTCAATTCTTTTCTAACCAGTTCAATGCTATCTTTTACTTTTTTGATTTCGGGCGAATTTTCATCAATTTCATATTCAGATAGGTAGTTTTGAGTAAACTGAACCGAAAGCACAGTTACTGTAGAAGGCGCTCCGATTTGCACCGTATTTTCATTGAGATAATCGGCTACATTTTTTACGACAATTTCGCTGGTTCCTACCGGAAGCATAACACTTGCCGTTTGACTCAATTCTGCACCGTTGAAATACACTGTTGCGGCATTAACTTTGGCTGTGGTGAAAACGGGTTTTTGTGCCCATATTTGAATCGAACCACACAAGACGAGTAAGAAAATGAATTTTTTCATTGGATTTATAAATTAATTGTATGAGCAAATTTACAACATTAGTGAAGTGCTCCAACTTAAAATGAGTGAAACAGGTATCCCAATGAGCCAACAGTATGATGGTAAAAAAAAACCACAACTTAAAAGAGTTGTGGTTTTATATGATTTAGTAAAACTATTTTTTACAATTGCAATTCTCCAATATTAGAAGCTTCTCTCAAAGCACCATATATAGTATTGCCATCTTTACGCATAGCTTTTTCCAATTGCAAACGGGTTGGTTCGTATGAGTTGATTTGTACAGGTACTGTACGTTTACCCAATTGAATTGCATACACTCCATTTCTTCCCACAACGTCTCTTACAATCGTGTTTTCTTTCATACTCAACATAGCTCCAATTGCCGATTTATCTCCCATCAAAGGAGCTGCAGGTTCGATATAGGAAACATCTGTTAACTGTTGAACCA
The DNA here is from genome assembly GCA_011391075.1 of Flavobacteriia bacterium. Taxonomy (GTDB): domain Bacteria; phylum Bacteroidota; class Bacteroidia; order Flavobacteriales; family Flavobacteriaceae. The sequence continues at coordinate 18,753 of JAABRF010000009.1, forward strand.
TCACTTTTTCAGTTTGAGCAATACTTGCCAAAGTACCTTTTTCAAGTTTTTTGGTCAATAAAACAGTTTTTTTCTGATTCAATAAAATTGGTTTTACGCGATCGGAAGCCATTGTAGCTGACATCAAACCTTCTTTTTGCTTCATCGTAACTTGAGCAATAACATAAGATTTATCTAAATCAAAACGCTTGATATCGCCCACTTCAGTTTGATTTTCAAAAGCCCAATATACGATTTGAGAATTAACGCCGGGTAATCCCGCAATATTCTCATCCATACGGCTTAATTTTTCTGCTTTTCTAACTTCCATTTTGGAATCTTTTGCAATTTTTTCAAACTCTTTAGAATCCTTGGAAACTTTGGAATTAAAACCTTCTGCTACTTCAAATGCTTTTCGCACTGTAACTTCTGATGGCTCAATTACTTTAGCAAGTGTGGCAACTTTAATACCTAATTCAGATTTGGAATCAGTTTTTTTGATGATATGGTATCCAAATTCGGTTTCAACCATACCTACTTCTCCAGTTCCATTTCCAAATACCCAATCATTAAATTGAGGAACCATCATTCCTTCTTTAAACCAGTTTAAATCACCACCCATTTGGGCTGAGCTGTCGTCAGAGTTCAATTGAGCTTCGGTTGCAAAATCTGCGCCACCTTTTATTTTTGCTAATTCTTGTTCTGCTAATGCCTTGGCTTCATCTTTGGTTCTAGCCGTTTTAGGAGTAGCTCTTGATCCGGTATAAGCATATAAAATATGACTGGCTCTAGCCGATGGAACTTGTTTTTGTTCTACAACTTTAGTAGCTTTATAATAACCTCCTTCTTCATAAGGACCAACTAAAACACCTACACCCAAGTTAAACAATGAATCAGTAACTTGTGGTTGAGCGCCTTTAAAAATAAAATTATTGTCACCAGGAATATCAGAATAAGCTTTTACAAAACTAGCGGCATCAGTAGTGTTGGCAAATCCTTTGATGGTATCCATTACTTTTACATCATCTGCCGATGGTTCTTGAAAATCTTGAATCAAACGAGTTATGCTATTGTAAACATCTTTTTTATCCTCAACTGAAGGATCAACATCCATTACTACATATTGAATACTGCGTCTTGCAGTGGTTTTGAATTGGCTTTTATGTGCTTTTACATATGCTTCAATTTCCGCATCGGTAACTTGAATAGTGCTATCGGGAATGGAGCTAAAAGGTAAGAAAACAAATGAACCGTTGACACGAGTGTTGGCAGTGATGTATTCTCTTTTTGCTTGTTCTAAAGGAATCCCCAATCCGGCACTAACTGCATTAATGTAGGTATTGCGTTCCAAATTTTGTTTGATTTGTTTTTCAGATAACAACCAATTATTCCATCTTGCTTTACCTTCTTCAGAATCATCCTCTTTCATTTCAGCAATAAAGGTTTTTACACTTTCTTCGTCAAAAAGTCCGGCTTCATTTTGAAATTGAGGATTGGATTGAAGTTGAGGATCACTGATAATTGCATTCCAAATTTCTTTTTCACCAATTACAATTCCTGCTTTTTTAAGTTGTTTGTCAAATATTTTTTCACCAATGATATTTTCCCAAACTTGTCTGGAAGCTTGAGAATCATTAGTGCCTCCATTAGCAGCAGTGAAAGATTTTACTTTTTCGGTAAATTCTTCACGAGTGATGTGTTCCCCATCCACGCTACCAATTGAATTTTGCTTTTTGGAATTGAAAAAACTCATGATATCATCGGGACTGGCTACAAACATAAACATTGCAAGCCCAACCAAAATAATCAATAAGTAAGATTTACTTCTTATCTGCGATAAAATAGCCATATTCTAATAATTTTAGATTTACGATTTAACGATTTATTCCAGCAAATTCCAAAAATTCTAAGACTGTTGAAATTTGATTCTAAAAATAGGGTGCGAAAATACGATTAAGTATTGAAATATAAAAATTTACAAGCCGATATGTTGTGAAGTAAGGATTGAAAATGCTATATATATGAAGACATAAGTTGTAAATCCTAAAGAGTAAGATAATAAGAAGAGCTACTTATTTTTATTTAGGACTAATGACCTCTTCTTCAGGTGTATCTTTAACTTGCAAAACACCACTGTTGTTCCTTACATGCCATCGGGTGAGGTTTTCACTGGCTTCAAATCCTTCTCCTTGTAAAGTATCGGTAGGTGTAATAAAGGTAAACGCTCTTTCCGTAACAAAATAATGGAATTTTTGATCCCAGAAAATCTGAGAAGTTTTAAGGGTGTATTTATCTTTATGATTGATGATGACAACGTTATCACGTAGTTCAGAAACATCAGTTTTGGAATAAGTAATGGCATAATCTCCATCTACAGTAGTTGAGTCACCGTCTTTGTATATCTTGGTAATATGCAAGCCTTCAGGAAATTCGGTGTAGGGGTGTTCTTTTCTATTGCTAAAGTCATAAAGTAACGGACTGAGCATTTTGGTAGTTATATCCCCGGAGTCTTTATACACCATATTGATATTTTCAGCTACCCCAATGGGTAAGTTTTTGTCTGCCAAAAAATCTCTAACCTCCTTGATGTCATTTGTACACGAAAAAAACAGTGTTGCCATTATTATGGCAACACTGTAAGTAAACATGTATTTTGGTTTTAAAAAAATCAAAGTTGTTTTTTTATTTTACACTTTCAATTAAGGAACTCTAACCGATTCACCGATCCAACAGTTGATTCTCCATGAACTACCAGAAGTTAAATTTTCATTAAACACATCTAATGTAGTAGGGGCTTTAGAACCGTAACTATTGATGAATTTGTTTGCCAAAGTTGAAATACTTGGGTCAACTGATTTAGCCTTGTACGCTTTTTCAAGTGCAGCTTGATATACCATTCTTTCTCCAAAAACACCTCCACCACCACATGTTCTAGCACTTGAAGCATACATTTGAGCAATTAATAAATATGCTTTTCCTAAACTTGGTCTTGATTCCAGTGCTTGATAGGCGTAAGTACGAGCTTCTGCTAAACGCCCTTTTCCTTGCATGATTTGGGCTATTTTAAATAATATTTCTGCCTTTTTAAAATTGTCAGTTTCCAAATTTACAGCTTTTTTGAAATATTCGAGCGCTTTGTTTTCGTCTCCTTTTTTCAATTGTAAGTTGGCGTAAGAAATATATGCATTTGAACTAGGGTCTGCATTGATATAGACTTCTACTATTTGGTCATATAAATCCGAATCGGTACATCCTTTATTTTGTAAGCGATCAACACTTCTGCTCAACCAAGTAATATCGGTTTTGTGACTTTCAAATTCAGCTTGATATAATGGTATTAATCTCTCACAAGTTGCGAATTCTTCAGACATATCTGTAATCAAACTGGCTACCATTCCCAAACTTTCCATGTTTTGGGAGTAAGCTACTCTATTGTTTTTTTGAGTATCACTCAATTCAACTCCATTGGTTTCCATGGTTTGAAAATCTTCCAATTTTTTTGAAAAATTATCTACTTTTCTGTTGATGACATCCGTTAAGTTGTCATACATATCAAAAATAAATTGAACGTTGTTGTCTTTATTTCTTTTGATAATTCCTTCATAATACAATGGAATGGCTTTAACACCCATTTCTTCTGGATTGGTTTTATATGCTTTTTCAAAAAACTCAAAGTATTCAGTTTCAGGACTTCCGGTTTTGTATAAAAAGTCTGCCCAATCACTGTATATTTTGGCAGGATTATCATTTGGAAAATATTGTAATCTTTGTTTGAAAACTTTAACAACCAAATCTTTAGCTACTTGTTTTTCAGCTTCTGTTGTGGCTTTTTGATAACGATAATCTGCTATATCCGAACCAATTTTGTATATATTTATGGATAAATCGGGACAATTTTCAAATGTCCACAACCAATTGTCATAAGCTAAATCGTAATTTTTGTTTTTGGCATCAACGCGGAATAAGTTGTATTTTATATTACACTCTTGTTCTTTGTTTTCTTGAGCGTTAACAATAATACCTTGTGTCAAAAACAAAAAGGTAAGGGTTGCTAATAATCCTTTCATTGTTAAAGTCTTCATTGTCATCTAAGTTTAAAGTTAATTAATTTTACTTTTTTGGAACCATTTTTCAGCTAAATTGAGTCCGAGACGCAAATTAACGTAATTTTCTTGAATTAAACCTTGAGATGTTTCACCTCTTTTTCCGTACTCAACACTGACATTTAATCTGGTTAGTTGGTTTCCTACGGGTAAACCCAAACCAAAAGATATGCCAAAGTCTTTCATTTCCGAAAAAGAATTTACGGGACCATCGACATCCAAGGAAATTCCAGGGTTTTCAAAACGCACACCTGCTCGGTATATTACTCTTTGCCAATAGCTTGAAATTGAATTTTTCTTTGGTAAATAATAACCGCCTACAGCTATTTGGGAGCGATTGGTATATTTGATTTTAGAATTACTCATCAGTTCTGTGTCAAATTCCAAAGCATTTTGCATGTTGTATTCGATACCAGCATACCAAATATCCGGATTTCCAATTCCAATTCCAGAATGGAAAGCCAAAGGTCTTGAAATTTTCCCTTTTACCGCTTCATTGCTGAAAAGCGTATCTTGAGGAGATTCGGTTCCGTAAGTACTATATAAAAAAGTATAAAAAACATTATCACTTTCTGTATGAATATCATTGGCGAGTTTTATACTGCTTTCAATATTTAATTCCAATCCTTTCTTAATCTCAGTTTGATAAGCCCCACCCAATTTAATACCAACTCCACTTATTTGAGATTGGTTTCTATAACGGGTGTAAAGTTGGGTCTCAGCTCTTTGATTGATTACATTGTTTTCAATACTGCCAAAAATAAATTCAGTTTCGGCCCCGATACTCAAACCTTTCCCTGCCTGAATTCCAACTCCCATAAAAAAACGATTGGTGCCACCGTTTCCATTGAATAAATTGGCTTCAAGGATTTCGTCATCTGTGTCATAAATTTCTTGAGCGATATTATAACCCACATTTGAATTGGGTTGTAACCCTACCATGAATCCCATTTTTTTAGTGATAGGAAAACCAGCTGTCAAATAAGATAGGCTAGTGAAAGAAGAATTCTGAGTTTGACTAGCATCTTTGAGCGTCAAAAATTGGGTTTTTACCCCAATATCAAATAAAGTGTATTGTACATTACTTAATAAAGCCGGATTGGCAAAATTAAGTTCGTGTGTTCTATTCAAAGCAACAGAAATGCCACCCATTCCGGCAGAAGCTATAGATATTTGTTGGTTATTTTCTCCAATTCCGAAAAAGGAATATGGAGATTGATTGGTTACTTGCCCGAAAAAAGTGGTGTTCCATGCAAGAAACATTAAAAAACTAATCTTTTTTATCATTGGTGTTTAATTTCAAAATGGTATAGAGTCCTTCCAAAAGGAAAAACGGACGGACAAAGATGCTACTTTTTAATTGTTTAGCCAAAAACTCGGCATCTCCGCCTGTTAAAACAACTGTTAATTTTTTGTAATCTGTTGAATATTGGTTGATTACCCCTTCAATTTCTTGAAGAGTTCCATTGACTACGCCTGAATGGATTGAATTTTGAGTATTATTTCCCAAATAATTTTCAGGAATTTGTTTCTCCAATAACGGTAGTTTGGCAGTATAATCATGCAAAGCCTTGTAACGACTGTGGATACCGGGTGAAATGGCTCCGCCCCAATAGGCTATGTTTCGGTCCAAAAAATCGTAGGTAATGCAAGTTCCGGCATCAATTATTAAAACATTTTGTTCCGGAAAAATTGAAGCTGCCGCTGCCGCTAAGGCTATTCTATCTACACCCAAAGTGAGAGGTGTTTCATATCTATTTACAAAAGGAACTTTTGTTTCTTGATTCAAAACCAATACTGCTAAGGTATCAGAAAGCCATTGTTTTTCATTGTCATTCAATTTTCCAACGGAAGAAACAATACCCGATTTAATATTATATTTTTGAATAATTTGGCTTATTTCATGCTTGAAGTCGACATGTTCAAATGTAGCATGAATGCGCAAAGTATCTTTTTCAAAAAGACCAATTTTTATAGATGTATTTCCTATGTCTATGACTAATTGCATCAACCGGTTTTGTGCAAGATTAGTAAAAGGAGAACAGCCTTTTCAGGAAGTTCTCCTATTTATATTCTATATTAAATGATGAGCATGGCATCACCATAAGAGAAGAATCTGTATTGTTCTTTGACAGCTTCTTTATAAGCTTTCATGATTAAATCAAAACCTGCAAATGCGGCAGTCATCATCAATAACGTCGATTTTGGAGTGTGAAAATTTGTAATCATAGCATCTGCTACACTAAATTCATAGGGTGGAAAAATGAATTTGTGTGTCCACTTATCGCAAGGATGTAAGAGTTTGTTGGCTGAAACAGAACTTTCCACAGCTCTCATTACAGTTGTTCCAACGGCAATTACTTTCTTGCCATCGGCATGTGTTTGATTGACTTTATCGGCTACATGCTGATCGATTATGATTTGCTCAGAATCCATTTTATGTTTGGACAAATCTTCTACTTCCACGGGATTAAATGTCCCCAAACCAACATGAAGCGTTAGTTCAGCAAATTCAATGCCTTTGATTTCCATTTTTTTCATCAAGTGTTTGGAAAAATGCAAACCAGCAGTTGGAGCAGCTACTGCACCTTCATGCTTGGCATAAATGGTTTGATAACGTTCTGCATCTTCGGGAGTAGCTTCCCTTTTGATATATTTGGGAAGTGGAGTTTGTCCCAATTCTTTCAATTTGGCTATAAATGACTCATGATCTCCATCAAATAAAAAGCGAAGGGTTCTTCCACGTGAAGTGGTGTTGTCAATTACCTCTGCTACCAATGTATCATCATCATCAAAGAAAAGTTTGTTCCCAATTCTAATTTTACGAGCAGGATCCACCAAAACATCCCAAAGCCGGTGTTCTGAGTTTAATTCTCTCAATAAGAAAACTTCAATTTTGGCTCCGGTTTTTTCTTTTTCTCCCATCAATCGAGCGGGAAAAACTTTGGTATTGTTCAACAACATCAAATCCCCTTCATCAAAATAATCAATTAGATCTTTAAAATGTTTGTGTTCAATGGTTCCTGTCTTGCGATTAACTACCATTAATCTAGATTCATCACGGTTTTCAGTTGGAAATTCAGCGAGTAGTTCTTTAGGTAGTTCGAAATCGAATTTGGATAACTTCATACGTTTATGACTTTAGTCGTTTGGTTTGAGACTTGTTAATTGCTTCAAAATGCAAAAAACATTTAGCTTTTGACTTTAAAAGCCGGCAAATATACAATATCGGTATAGGAGAAGTCAAGTAATTGCTTAAGTATTTTTAAAACAAATTTGTAAATCTTTTCAGTTTTAGTTTTTTTTTATGATTGTGAGGCCTTATTTTTTGATAAAATGTAAAATTGACATTATTTATTTCTTAGAAAATGACTATTGTCAATAATTGACATTTTGATTAGGTTTAAATTTGTGGGAAATTTGAAAAAATGATTTGATTCTATTTCTCAATAGTTGATTTGAGTCGGATGGTTTTTTTATTCGTACTAATAATTTATAATTCCTATTTATAATGAGTTTCAGTTTAATTGGTAAATCGATAGGGGAATCAGCAACCTTAAAGCTGAATGAGACTTTTGCCATTCTAAAAGCAAAAGGAGAACCTGTAATCCATTTGGGTGGCGGTGAACCCAAGAGTAAAGCTCCCATGGAAGCCATTACTTCTACGGCTGCATTTCTCGACGGTGCAGAAGTACGCTATACCCCATCGGATGGTACAAGAGAAATGAAGCAAGCAGTTATTCGCTATATGGAGCAAAATTATGGGCGACATTTTGACCCTGAAAACATCATTGTTTCCAATGGCGCCAAACAGTCCTTGATGGTAGCTATGCAAGCCATTTTGGATCCACAAGATGAAATTTTATATCCTTCTCCCTATTGGGTCAGTTATAGTGAAATGGCTCGATTGATTGGTGCATTGGGCATTTCTTTTAGACCGGAAGACGGCTCTTTTATTCCTCGAATGAGTGATATTGAGCAACATGTTTCTTCTCGAACCAAAGCCATTATTATCAACAGTCCCAACAATCCTACCGGAGTTCAATATCCGGCCGAGTTAATCAAACAAATTGTAGCTTTCACTGAGCAAAAAGGGATTTATCTCATCATGGATGACATTTACCATCGCTTGTTATTTGACGGAAAAAAAGCGGTCAATGTGTATGAATTCTCTAAAAAGACAGAAGAAAATTCCAAGATTATTGTGATTAACGGAATTTCAAAAACATATGCCATGACCGGATTCAGAATAGGTTGGGCTGTGGCTAATAAAAAGTTGGTCAACATCATGACCAATATCCAAAGTCACCAAACGGCAGGACCTTCTGCGCTATTGCAAAAAGCAGCGACGGGAGCTTTAAATGGCAATCAATCCAGCGTAGAAATACTCAATGCAACTTTGGAAAACAACCGAAATGTTTTGTGTAAATATCTAGATACCTTGAGTGGTGTACATTATACCAAACCGGATGGAGCTTTTTACGTGTTTGCCGATTTTTCTAATTATAACAAGGATTCCAAGAAACTGGCAGCTTTTTTATTGGATAAAGTGAAAGTTTTGGTAATGCCGGGTATCGAATTTGGATTGGAAGGACATTTGAGATTGTCATTTTGCGGGTCAGTAAAAGATATCAAAGGAGGTATGGAACGCATCAAATGGGCGATTGATCCCAATGCGGCCAATGAATTGTACATAGGAGATCGCAAATTGGTTAGAGATTGGTTATAAAACTAGCACTTTGTCAAACTTAGTGTCCTAGTTTAATCATAGATTGAATGTTTAAAATAGATTTGCTTTCTTTGGAAAAAGCAAGCGATTTTGAAGTAGGCTAATGCAGATAGGAAGTTAAAAAACAAATTTAAAAAGGTTAAAATTTTTATAATGAAATATTTTAAATTTACAACACCGGCTCAAAAACAAGCCACAGAATTCAAGAGTGATTTTGGATTGGAGCATCATGGATTCAAGCATTTAGAAACCGTTTTTTGGAATTTACCGGTAGCTGCTTTATATGAAGAGGCCATCATTAGAAATGAAGGAAAACTAGTTCAAGGTGGCGCCTTTGTGGTTCATACGGGAAAATGGACAGCTCGCGCTGCCGACGATAAATACATTGTCAAAGAACCTTCCACAGACGAAATGGTGGATTGGGGAGAATACAACCGACCCATTACAGAAGAAAAATTCAATTCCATTTATGCCCGTTTGCTTGCGTTTTTACAGGGCGAAGAGGTGTTTGTGCAAGATGTTTATGCCGGAGCCGATCCCGATTACAAACTCAATGTACGGGTTATTACGGATACAGCTTGGCAAAGTTTTTTTGCTCATAATATGTTTAACGTATATGAAGATAGAAGTGCTCATCGCAATTTTGTGCCTGAATTTACGGTTATTGCCGCTCCTGCTTTCAATGTAGATCCACGTATAGATGGTACTCGAAGTGAAACGGCTATAATTATTAATTTTGCACAACGAATTGCTATCATTGCCGGTTCCAAATACGCAGGTGAAGTCAAGAAATCGGTTTTTACGATTATGAATTTCTTGTTGCCTTTGCAAGATGTTTTGGCGATGCATTGTTCTGCAAATGTAGGAGCCAAAGGTGATGTTGCTCTGTTTTTCGGATTGAGTGGCACCGGAAAAACAACTTTATCTGCTGATCCTACACGTAGTTTGATAGGAGATGACGAGCACGGCTGGAGTGATGATAGTGTCTTTAATTTTGAAGCAGGCTGTTATGCCAAAGTGGTTCGATTATCACCAACAGCCGAACCTGAGATTTATGCTTGTACCCATCGATTTGGTTCCATATTGGAGAATGTCATGTTTGATGAGAGTTCGAGATTCATTGATTTGGATGATAATAAATTGACCGAAAACACTCGGATTTCTTATCCGATTGATTTTATTCCCAATGCTGTTCCAGAGAAGATGGCGTATTCTCAACCTCAGAATATTGTGTTTCTGACCGCAGATGCACAAGGTGTTTTGCCGCCTATTGCCAGATTGACATTGGATCAAGCTATATACCATTTTATGAGTGGCTATACTTCCAAGATTGCAGGAACAGAATTAGGTTTGGGTATAGAACCCGAAATGACTTTCAGTGCTTGTTTTGGCGCGCCGTTTATGGTGCATTTTCCTTACTATTATGCTAAAATACTAAAGAGTAAAGCAGCTCGAAGTGGTGCCAAAATATGGTTGGTCAATACGGGATGGGTAGGAGGAAAGTTTGGCGTAGGCAAACGCATCAGTATCAAACACACTCGTAGAATGCTCAACGCAGCTATAGAAGGCGAATTAGATCAAGTGACGTATCGCAAGGATGGAATTTTTGGATTTGAAGTTCCATTGACTTGTCCCGGTATAGATGACGATGTATTTACACCTGAATCTGCTTGGGGAAATAAAGAAGAATATTGGCAAAAATACGATGCTTTGGCGGCTCGATATATTGAGAATTTTAAAAAGTTTAAAGGTCAAGTTCCAGAGGATATCGTATTGAGTGGCCCCAAGAGATTGAAGAAATAATAAATATTCTATGCGTTAAAGTGAAATACTTTTAAAAAACATCAAGGCATAGAAGAAATCAAAATGAAAGATTTCTATTTTTTGATAAATTTTTGAGTCGTACTCTGATTAAAATTTTGAATTTTAACATAGTACATTCCATTTGTCAATTGGGCAATATTTATTGAGTTTTGAATTTCATCTTCGAAGACTATTTGACCTAAGGCATTGAATATTTGAACGGGATGAGAGGTATTGGAGTTTTCTGAAAATTGAAAATATAAGACATCTGATGTTGGATTGGGAAAAATTTGAAAACTAAAATCACTTATTTCCCCCATCGATAACATATTGTCTATATAAAGAAAAGCGTTTTCCATGTTGGGCAGTGGACCTATTTGTCCAGTAGTACCGGTTCCTTGAGGAATCCCGGTTGCTTTTAAGATTTGATTGATTTGAATTCCTGTTAAGTAACTTCCTGTTTGCTCATGGTAGTATGATTGTATAACAGCTACACAACCGCCTACAACTGCTGTAGCTGAGCTCGTTCCTGAAAAATTGGAATAAGTTTGATTGAAATCATTTGCTAATTCAGGTAGCGTTGTATATCCGGATGTATACACTGAACTTCCCCAGCCTTGCACATCTACACGTGTTCCATAAGAACTGTAGCTTACGCGATTGTGATTGGTATCTGAAGTACCTGCTCCCACTAGTATTGCCCCACTATTTCCTCTACTCATATATGTTGCGTAAAGACTGCCATCCAAATTTTGAGCACCATTCCCGGCAGCAGCTACTACAACAATTCCTGCATCTGTAGCGGCTTTGATTAGATTCCATAATTCCAAGTTATATTCGGCAGGAACAAAATCATTACCTGAACCGGTTGCTCCATATGCTTGCATTTCCAAAACAATGATATCGCCGGTCAAACTGTTGTTGATGGCTTGGCTCACGGCATAATTACGGTTGTACCCATATTCAACTGTCCACTCGGGATAAAGAATAAATTCAGAAAGCCCATGGGCTAAACCGGTAATGCCATAACTACCTGTTTGCCCGAATATCACACCGGTTGTGGAAGTACCATGTTCTGTAAAAGCTATAGTGCAATCAGGATGAACTGTTGTGCCGGTTGCCAGATTGGTATTGATGTCGTTGAATTCTTCGTGATTTTTATTAAACCCATATTCAACATCTCTGAGCCTGATATTTTGGCCATAATATCCTAAATTCCAAGCAAAAGTCATATTGACACCCGGATTAGCTTGGAGAAAGGTTTGATTTCCTATATAATTGGGCGTAGTAGGTGCAATATCATAAGGTGGATCAATAGGTATTGTAGAAGAAAAACTACAATATTTTACTTCTTTTATTTTTTCTAATGCATTTGCCAATTCTTGAAGTTTGGAATCGGATAAATCACCCTGTATTTTAAAGACGTTTTTGAGGTTTTGTAAGGCATTATCGCTGCCAGAAATTTGGATCGCTTGCGAAGCTAAATACGCTATTTTTTCATCAGAAATAGCGAAACTCTTTACCAATTGAAAGTCAAATTGTTCCAAAACATCAGCGAAAAGCGGTTGGGCTTTAATCAAGGTAGATTCAAAAGATTCTCGATTGGAAAAGTTGATGTTTGGATCCAAACAAACACTTAATTCAATAGTATTTTGACTAAAAGTATTTGTAAAAATGAGAAAGGTCAGAATGGTAAAAGCAAACTTATTCATTTTGTTTGTATTAATTTTAATCAAAAAAATAAAACCAAAGATATAAAAAAACTCAACATATAAGTTTATTCAAATCCTCCCAAAACATTTTATACGATTTAGTTACAACTTCAGGATTTTCTATTTGGAGAGGAATTATTGATGACAATGGTGCAAAAGCCATTGCCATTCTATGGTCGTTGTAGGTAGCAACTATGGTATTTTGATTTAATGATTTTGGCGTAATTAAGGTCAAAGAATCTTCGGTTATTTCCACTTTTGCACCTAGTTTTTCCAATTCGGTTTTTAAGGCAGTAAGTCTATCGGTTTCTTTTATTTTGAGTGTATGTAAGCCGGTTAATTGTGTTTTTATACCTAAACCCAAACAAGTTACCGCAATGGTTTGAGCAATATCAGGTGCCTGGTTGAGATTTAGGACAATAGAGGAATCATAAGGGTCAACACTACTTTCTTTTGAGTTTTTTTGGATGAGAATACCTGCATTCGAAAAAATGGTTTCCACGCCAAATGACTTGTAGATTTCGGCTACGACATGATCTCCTTGTAAGCTATTTGCCTTAAAGCCTTGTAAGAAAATGCTTGAATTGGCATGAAGGGCTACCCAACTATAAAAATAGGAAGCACTGCTCCAATCGGGTTCGATATGAATGATTTGAGAAGAATTTTTTAGCGGTTGCACTTCGATTATTTGATCAATAAAAGAGGTTTGAACGCCTATTTGTTGTAGGAGCGCCAAAGTCATTTGAATATAGGGAAGGGAAGTCAAGTGACCTTTTAAAGTAATTTGAAGACCGTTTTCTAAAGAAGGAGCCATCAGTAACAATGCTGAGATGTATTGACTACTGATGTTGGCATCTAGAGAAACTTTGGTTTGAGTTAATTTTTTGCCTGTTATTTTTAATGGAGGATATCCTTCGCGATTTACGTATTCAATATCTGCACCTAGTTCACGTAAGGCATCTACCAAGATTTGAATAGGTCGTTCTTGCATTCTTTCGGAACCGGTAAGGATCGTAGTTTTGCCTTCAATCGAAGCAAAAAAAGCTGTTAAAAATCGCATGGCTGTTCCGGCATGTCCGATGTCAATGGTTTCTTTTTCAGAACTTAATGCATTTTGGAGATGATGCGTGTCATCCGAATCGGAAAGGTTCTCGATGGTCAGATTGGGAAAGAGTTTTTGAAGAATGAGGGCTCTATTGGATTCACTTTTTGAGCCGGAAATACGGATTTCGGCTTCGATTTTGGAATGTGTAGTATAGTCTAGCGTTTTAATCACTTTTTGGATGCATTACGTTTCAAAAAGTAAGCAGAAACCAATCCATAAACAACTGCTAGTATGATTCTTGATACAGTGTAAGAAAGCCAATTTCCATTTTTAAAAGCATCAGTAAAAAACTTAAGGTTGCCGGTTTTAATCCATTCCCAAAAGAATTGGATGAACATGACAATTAAAATAAATACAATTCCCAATCTCAGAGCCAATTTCCAAAAGGGTATATTTTTTAAATTTCTATTTTGCATATTGAAAATTAATTTAAATATTCACAAAAGTACACGAAATTTATTCATCTTTGTCACAAGAGAAAAGATTTATAAGATTTGATTAATCAACAACAGCATGTATAGAATTTTGTGTTTTGCGGTAGTGTTTTTTTTCTTTTCAGCTGATAACCAAGCGCAAGAAAAGCCTTTGTGGGAAGCATTGAATTGTGACACAACTTTAGTTGCAAAACAAATTATGGGAGTAAGACCCATAGTTTTGACTCTTTTTAAAAAGGATTCAATGCCTCTTGTAGTGCCTAAAAGATTAATATTTGGCACAAAGGATAGTGAATCGGGTATTTCTTGGCTGATTTTGCCGAGAGAAGAAGTAACCTCTGAAACCGTTTTGGATAGTATTTCCAAACAATACTTAAGTTTGTTGTTACCACCGACTCAAACATTATATGAAAGATGGGAGCCTTGGTTGTCCACACTAAGAGCCGATTTTTTACAAAGAAGAGATTCATTAATACTTTATTTTAAAGATTATTATCCATTATATTCCATAAAAGTAATATCCGATCAACGTACCCGAGAAGATCAACAAAAAGTGTTGAAAAGTGGTTATTCACAAGCGCATTTATCTTTTCATGAGTTAGGTTTGGCTTCAGATTTTGGCATTTATAGAAACAAAAAATATACGACACAAGCCAGACACTATATGATGTTGGACAGTTTAACTCAGAAATTTAAGCTGCGATGGGGAGGACATTTTGTGGGATTTGTCGATATGCCACATGTACAATATTATTATAATTCAGCAGAGTTGTTGCGCATGCATCCTTTTTTAGGTATAGAATATGAGTATTTTTATCATATTTATGTCAAGAGAGTCAGGGATCGCATAGTAAAAGGAGAAGAACATTTGGTGGAGGATAGTAAAGAACTATTGGTAGAAATCAATAAGTTACGCCAGGAAGAACCTTGTTTTTGCAGACAAGCTAATGCAGTTTTACCCCTTGAATATTATCCGGATTATTACAATGCGACCGAAGATTTATTACTTGTTTTGGATCGGGTAAATGGGGTTTTTTGGGCTCAGTTCCCTAAACAACCAGTGAAGAAGTATCGGATGGGAGTTTGGAAGTAATTGAATCTGGATTATTTAAGTTTGGAATTGTTGTGATGACGATCGTGGTCGCGTTGGGTTTTTCGTTTCATATTTTCATCAAAGGCAGCTTGTAAATCGATACCTGTTTGATTGGCTAGACAAAGTAATACAAACAAGACATCTGATAATTCCTGACCCAAATCTTTATCTTTATCGCTTTCCTTTTCGCTTTGTTCGCCATAACGTCTGGCGATGATGCGGGCTACTTCTCCCACTTCTTCGGTAAGCATGGCCATATTGGTCAATTCGTTAAAATAGCGAACCCCGTGGGTTTGGATCCAATCGTCTACTGTTTTTTGGGATAATTGTATGGACATTGTTTTGGTTGATTTGGTTATTGAGAGACAAGGCATGCCTTGTCTTTTACTTTTACGTGACTTGTAATCTGTGTTTTTATTGACCATAAAGAACCACAAATGCAATCATAAGTTTCACAATAACGATTGCAATCGGAAGCGTTCCTGTTGATATTATAATTATCATCTGAATGAATTCTTAAAGTCATTGGGATTTGATAGGGTTTTACAATTCACTCTTTAGGAACTTCATGAAGTTTTTTCGGGGAATTTCGTAGGCTCCAAGACTTGCCAAATGCTCATTGTAAACTTGGCAATCCAATAGGTCATAATTTTCAGATTGTAGTTTATGACAAAGGTAAATAAAACCTGCTTTAGAAGCATTAGGTATCGTACTGAACATACTTTCACCTGAAAATACTTTTCTTAAATTGATTCCGTACAAACCACCGACCAATTGGTCATCTTTCCAAACTTCAACAGATTGAGCGTATCCCATCTGATGTAATTTTAAAAGTGATTTTTTATAATCTTCGGTAATCCAGGTGCCATTTTGTCCTGAACGAAAAATGTTTTGACAATTGTGGATGACTGTTTCAAAATACTGATTGAAGGTAAAAGTAAAGATATTTTCTTTTAATATTTTAGACATACTTTTACTGATATACACTTCTTCGGGTTTGAGTACCATTCTTTTCGGTGGCGCGTACCAAATGATGGGTTCACCTTCATTATACCACGGGAAGATACCATTGCGATAGGCCAGTAACATTCTTTCAGGATGCAAGTCGCCACCAACAGCCAAAATTCCATCGCGTTGTGCTAAGGTAACCGGTGGAAAAATATATTCTTTTGGTAATAAAAACATTTAGAGTGGAAGATAAAATAAAAGGTAGAAAGTAAAAGGAAAAAATGTATGATTATCAATACTACTTCCCATTTACCTTCTACCTTCTACCTTCTAATTTCTAATTTCTAACTTTAGAATGGTAAATCATCAGGTTCGTTGCTATCAACAAATGGATCTACTTCTTCAAATTTGGGTGTAGGAGCCATAGGTTGTGGTGCATTAGCTTGAACTAAATCAATTTTCCAACCGTTTAAGGAATTGAAATATTTGGCTTCGCCTTGTGGGTTAATCCATTCTCTACCTCTTAGGTTGATGGCTACTTTTACATTTTGACCTTCTTGAACTGCATCTAATAAGGCACATTTATCTTGTACAAATTCGATGAGAATGTGTTGTGGATATTGTTCTTCAGTGGTGATTACCAATTCTCTTTTTTTAAAACCGCTGCTTCCAAATTCTTTGGTCGGTTCAATTTTTTTAATACGTCCGGTTACTTCCATGTGATATTTGTTTAATGTGCAAACTTACATATTTTTTTAATGAAAAAAAGAATCAAGACATTCAAAAAATTTATTCTATTCTGTCAATGTAAAAGGTTTTGTATCTTTGTTTTCGCTTTCATTCTTTACTTCATAAGCTTATTGAATGAAAATAATTTTAAAATTAAAATATTTCACTAACAAAATTATTTTCCATAAATACTTTCACTAAAAATATCATCCGCTGGGGAATCATCTTGGTATCGCTCTTTATAGTGAGTTTGATTCTATGGAATACCTATATTTTCTTTCAAAAGTTTAAGGAAGAGGAACGTACGAAGATGGAAATATTGGCTACAGCCTATAAAAAAATGTTTAGCAATGCCGATTTGGATGCAGATGTGTCTTTTGAGATTCAAATTATTTCAAGCAATTATAATATTCCTTTGATATTAACGGATGAACAAGGGAATATTTTGGAATTTCAGAATTTGGATGAGAAAAAAGTTGATGATTTGAATTATTTGAAGCAACAATTGAGTATCATGAAAACTCAAAACGAAGCATTGCAAATCAATTTGGACGATACTTCTAAACAATATTTATACTATCGTGATTCGGAGATTTTGACCAATTTGAAGTATTATCCCTTGGGATTGGTGTTGATTCTATTTTTGTTTTCGGTTGTGATATACTTGTTTAATCACAGTAGTAAAATTGCGGCTCAAAACCAATTGTGGACAGGAATGGCCAAAGAGACTGCACATCAAATAGGAACGCCATTGACTTCTCTTTTGGGTTGGATTGCTTTATTGAGAGAAGATGCCAAAAACATGGAAGTTGCTTCCGAAATTGAAAAAGATGTGTTGAGATTGGAAGTCATTGCCAATCGTTTTTCAAAAATAGGCTCGGAAACTCCCTTAAGCAAGCAAGATGTGGTAGCATTGACGGAAAATGCCTTTCAGTATTTGCAATCTAGAGCTTCCAAGCAAGTTCAATTCAAATTCAAATCAGAAGCATCTCATTATATCGTCAATACGCATGCGGAATTGTATGGGTGGGTAATTGAAAATTTGGTTAAAAATGCCATTGATGCCATGCAGGGAAGAGGAAAAATCTATCTTAAAATGTATGAGGATTCTCAATATGTAATGATCAGATTTACCGATACGGGTAAGGGAATTCCAAAAAAATTGTTTAAAAAAATCTTCGAACCCGGATTTACGACCAAAAAAAGAGGTTGGGGATTGGGTTTGTCATTATCCAAACGCATCATAGAGGATTTTCACAATGGTAAAATCATGGTATTGGAATCGGAAGTTGGTAAGGGAACTGTTTTTTTAATCAAGTTACCTAAGAAATAATCAATGTTTATGTCGCATTCTTTTGGGTCCATACCACATCCAGAAACCCGTGACTGTAAAGAGGATTAATGCAGAACCCATCAAAGTAGAATAGATTATTTTGATCATGTCGGTATTGGTTTTGAACCATTTGTCTAAAATGGAACCATCATGTATGTTTTCGATTAAGTCGGATGTTCGATATTCGACGAATAAGGGCTTTCCGGTGGCTCCATCCATTTGTACTGCCCAATAATGGTCTAAAAAAATAAATTTTACCATGCCTTTATCGGGTCTAATATCAATTTTATCTAATGTAATTGATACATCTTGTGAAATAGAATCTCTTAAAGTTTGAGAAGCCGATTGGTATAGAGAATCCATGGGTTTCCACAAAGTAAAATCAGTAGAAGTCCCGGATAGATTTGGAGCTTGTATCCAACCGTTGGTATTTTTTTTCCATCCCAAGAGAATACTACTCACGGCTATGATAAAAAAGAATACAAATAAAAACGCACCGGCATAACGATGTATTTTTCTAAACGTTCGGAGGATTTTAGCATGATGCTTGCGATGTATAGAGTCCATCGTAGGAAATATGTTGGTTTTTAAATTGATTGGAGCAAATATAATTCAGAATACATAACAAGTTGTTAATATATTTGTAATACATAACAATTTTTTCATTCCGGAAAAGGAACATAAGTAAAAAATAAATTTACATTTGTCGCTTGTTTACTTGGTAAACAGATAATTTTAATCCAAATTTAATATACATGGAAAGAAGGAACTTTTTTAAAAATGCAAGCTTGTTTGGACTCGGAGCCACCTTACTCAGTCCGGTAGAAGTGTTTTCACAAGCATCGGGATTAGAAAAGAAAAAGTTTAATAAAATAGCACGCAACATCATCTTTATGGTCAGTGACGGTATGAGTATCGGAACTTTGAATATGGCTGATTTGTATTTGAAACGAACTACAGGAAAAGGAACGCATTGGCTCAATTTATATCGTGAAAATAAAGTGAGCAGAGGTTTGATGGATATGGCTTCGGCTTCGTCAATTGTAACAGATTCGGCTGCTGCAAGTTCGTCTTGGGGTGGCGGACATAGAGTAGAAAATGGCAAACTCAATTTCGGAACCAATGGTGAAGTGCATACGCCTATTTGGCAAAAATTTAAAAAAGCAGGAAAGAAAGCCGGCTGTGTGACAACTGTTCCCATTACCCATGCTACTCCGGCAGGTTTTTTAATCAGTGCTAAAAATCGAGGAAGTATGGAAGATATTGCTGAGATGTATTTGGAACAAAACTTTGATGTTTTGATGGGTGGTGGCCATGAAGTATTTGCGTCCGATAAGAGAAAAGATAGTAAGGATATGTATTTAAATTTTGAAAAAGGTGGCTATCAAGTGGTAAAAAACCGCACAGATTTATTGAAAACCTCAAGTGGCAAACCTATCTTGGGTGTATTTCACGAAGATGGATTGCCTTACACCATTGATAGAAATAGTTCACCGGAATTGCAAGAAAGAATTCCAACCTTGGCAGAAATGACCTATAAAGCTATCGAACACATGCAATCACATCCCGATGGATTTGTTTTGCAGGTAGAAGGTGGTAAAGTAGATTGGGCAGCGCATGCCAATGATATTGGAGGATTGATTTACGATCAAGTGGCTTTTGATGAGGCTTTGGCTGTGGCACTTGATTTTGCAGAAAAAGATGGCAACACATTAATCATCATTACAACCGATCATGGAAATTCAAATCCCGGCGTGGTTTATGGCAAAGAAGCAAATGAAAATTTTGATCGTATTCAGAAGTTTAAGCAAACCAATGAATGGATATTAAATGGCATTACTTCTGATTTTACTTTGGAACAAGTGATTGAAAGAATTGAGTATGCCAATGGCTTTAAGATTTCCAATGAAGATGCGAAAGAGATTTTTGGTTATTATCATGGATTAGAAAAAAGAGAAGATGGGTTGTATAATTACAAAAAATTGCCATTCAAATTACTTTCCGATATTCAGAAAAAATTTACCAATGTAGGTTGGATTGGTGATAATCATTCGGCTGATTATGTGGAAATTGCAATGTTTGGACCCGGAAAGGAAAATCATCCCAATTTTCTAATCAACACCGACTTGCATTATTTTATGTTGAAAGTTGCGGGTATTAAGGAGTGACAAAATATAGAAAAACTATATAAAGATAAAAAGCAACTTTTACAAGTTGCTTTTTATTTTTTCCACCAAAGCTATAAATTCCTCGTGAGTCAATTTCACTTTGCTTCCGAAAGTAGCATCTTTCATTTCGTTTAGTGGAATAAGATGTACATGAGCATGAGGAACTTCCAGTCCAATGACCGCAATTCCTACCCTTTTACAAGGCACACTTTTCTCGATGGCTTTGGCTATTTTATAAGAAAATTGCATTAAAGCAGTATATTCAGATTCATCTAAGTCAAAGATTTTGTCCACTTCTTTTTTGGGAATTACCAATGTATGCCCAACAGCATTGGGATTGATATCCAAAAAAGAGTAAAATTGTTCGTCTTCTGCTATTTTATAGCTTGGGATTTCTCCGTTGATAATTTTGGTGAAAATACTTGCCATGATAAATTAATTTTGAACAAATATAGCGATATAAAATAAAAAACCACTGTTGATTAAACAGTGGTTTTTTGAAAATATAGAAAAAATATTTTATCTTGAAATTTCCAAAATTTCCACTTGGAATTTCCCATTTGGAACAGCAATATCAATAATATCACCAAGTTTTTTACCCAGAATTCCTTTGCCTATTGGAGAGTTTACAGATAATTTTCCACCAGCCAGGTCGGCTTCGGCATCGGCAACCAGGAGAAAGCTCATTTCTTTGTTGAGTGTCAAGTTTTTAATTTTCACTTTGGAACGTATCAAAGCTTTGGAATTATCCAATTGAGATTCATCAATAATACGAGCATTGGCTAAAGTATTTTTGAGTTGCACGATTTTGTATTCAATCATAGATTGTTGTTCTTTGGCAGCGTGATATTCGGCATTTTCACTCAAATCTCCTTTATCACGTGCTTCGGCAATGGCTTCAGAAATACGCGGACGTTCTTGATGTTCTAAGAAATGTAATTCATCTTTTAGTTTTTGTAAACCTTCTGCAGAATAATACGATATGTTACTCATTTTTAGTGCTTTATAAATTGAATGGGAACCTTTTTTAGTTTTAAAAAGGTTCGTTTTGGTCGTTCCTAAAATTACAAAAATCTCAATCCAATAGACTTGGATGAGATTAGGAGAACAAAAATACAAAATATATACGAATAAATTGTAATTTGCGTTTTTTATTTGAAACTATACCATTCTATGCGAAGTTTATATTATTTATTAATGACTTTTGGATTATTCATTTCATGTGAAGATTACAAACCCAATGATTTATTGCCCAATAGAAATGTCAATGTTACGATAGATATGGGTTTGCCTATGTACCAAAATTTATTGGTTCCGAGTGGTTATGCTTATACGCCTATTTCTCCTGAATTTGGGTTTAAAGGAATTCTGATAATCAATAGAAATGGTAGTGGATTTATTGCATATGATAGAGCTTGTCCGCATTATGGAGTCAATGATTGTACGGCAATGACTTACGATGGACTTTATTTGAATTGTCCTTGTGATTCAAGTCAGTTTAATCCTTTGAATGGCGGAGTTTCCAGCACAGTTGATTATCAAGCTAGAGCATATCACGTCGAAATGTTGAGTGCGACTGTGTTGAGAATTAGTAATTATTAGCCTATAAATCAATTACTTCGATGCGGTTGCGGTTGAGGATAATTCGACCTTCATTTTCCAATTGTTTTAAAAGTCGAGAGACAACCACTCTACTGGTATTGAGGTCGTATGCAATTTCTTGATGTGTAGTAGAAATACTCGTTTCTCTTAGCACTTGTGCTCTATCTCTCAAATACTTTAATAAACGTTGATCCATTTGCATAAATGCTAGCGTGTCAATAGCTTCAATCATTTCCTTGATGCGGATGTTATAGCTTTCAATGACATAGGATCGGAAAGATTTGTATTTGACCATCCAATTGTCAAAATGATCCAAACTCACTAAAACGACCTCACAATCAATTTCTGCAATCACTCTGATTTTGCTTTTTTCAGTATTGACAAAGTTGATAAATGTTGAAGCACAAGTATCTCCTCTTTCTAAAAAATACATCACGATTTCGTTTCCATTTTTATCTTCGCTGAGCACTTTGAAAACCCCTTGTAAAAGAAATGGTACAAAATTGACATGATGATTGATGTCCATTAATATTTCGCCGGCTTTTATAAGCCTTACTTCACCCGTATTGGCTATTTCATTAATAAGTTCATCTTCAAATTGAAAAGTAAAAAAACCTTTCAATTTTTCTTTTATTATATTGTCCATTTGGTTGTGTTTTTGGGAATGATTGTTTAGATGTCATCCTCAGTTTTTTAGTTTATTTAGGCATTAGAACTCACAAAATTACAACATCTTGAATATAATCCAATATTTTTTCACTAGCACCCATATTATTCATGACGTAATGTTTTGAAAATTGACCTTTAGTTTTTGTAATATTTTGATTTTGAGCTAATAAATCTAGTGTTTGAGTCAAATCAAGCTCGTTTTTTATTTCGACACAACCTCCAAGATTAACTAAATCTACAGCTTCTTTGAATTTTTGATATTTGGGTCCAATGAGAATAGGAATGCCATAGGTAGCCGGTTCCAATACATTGTGAATACCGGTTCCAAAACCACCACCCACATAGGCTACTTGTGCGTAGGCATAAGCAGCGCTCAGTAATCCAATGGAATCTATAATAATAACTTGCGCTTCGTTTGCATTTTGAACATTGATTTGCGAATAGAGAACCACATTTTTATGAATTCCGGCTTTCAATTTCTCAATGTCTGTCAAATGAATGTTGTGTGGAGCGATGATAAATTTATGTTTTAGATTTTGGGTTTGATTGATGTATGGAATCAAAATTGTTTCGTCGGGTGACCAAGTACTTCCGGCTACCAATACATGTGCTCCATGGGCAAATTCTTTTAGAAAGGGAATATCTTTTTTTTGAGAAACCAATTGAGAAACGCGGTCAAATCTCGTGTCTCCACTTTTGGAAACATTTTGAAATCCAATATTTTGCAGTAATGCTACTGAAGTGTCATCTTGTACAAAAAAATGGGAAAAAGCTTGTAATTGGTTTCTATACCAAGCAAAATTGGATTTAAAAAATGCTTGATTTTCTCTGAATATACCCGAAATAAGAATGGTTTTAATGTTTTGTTTGCGCAATTGTTTTAGATAATTGGGCCAGAACTCATATTTGACAAAAATTGCTAATTCGGGATGCACAACGTTGATGAATTTCCGGACTTTTTGAGGTGTATCCATTGGAAGGTAAACGATCACATCGGCACCTTCGTAATTTTTTCTGATTTCATATCCTGATGGAGAAAAGAAAGTTAGGACAATTTTGTAATTTGGAAATTGTAATTTAAAATTTTCAACAATGGGTCTTCCTTGTTCAAATTCGCCTAATGAAGCGCAATGCATCCATATTACTTTATCGGATGGGTTGAGTTTGGAGGTAATTTGTTGCATGGAATTTTTCCTACCAGTCACAAATAATTTCATTTTGGGGTTGAAAAAAGCGATGATAGGAAGTAGCCAATCAACTAAGAAAATCAGTATGTTGTAAAGAAAATGCACTTTGCAAAATAACGTAATTATTCCAATTGTTTTACATTCATTTTGTAAAAAAATGAAGTTTTATCTGAGTAGATTATTTGTACAATTGATGATTTGATCGAAATGGTAAAATAAAAAAGTAGAGTCATTGCTAGGCAACCACTCTACTTTAGATATTTTGAAGCAAAAAATACTAAGCCTCTATCGGTTTGATAGAAACGTAAGATTTGTCGTCTTTTCTTTTGTTGAAAACAACAATTCCATCCACTTGAGCATGAATAGTATGGTCTTTACCCATATACACATTTTCTCCCGGATGATGTTTGGTTCCTCTTTGACGGATGATAATATTACCCGCATAAGCAGCTTGACCACCGAAAATTTTTACGCCTAAACGTTTACTTTCCGATTCTCTACCGTTCTTGGAACTACCTACTCCTTTCTTGTGAGCCATGATGTTATAGTTTAAAGTTTAAAGTTTAAAGTTTCAGGTGGTATTCTTTTTGGAGTAAACCAACAGAACATGATTAGATTGATTCCTAGAAACAGTACTTTATAAGGTTAATAAATTTTACAAATATTATTCTTCAGCTTTTGGGGCTTTTTTAGTTGCCGGTTTTTTGGCAGCTTTTGGAGCTTCTTCGGTTGAAGTTTCAGCTTTCTTTTTAGGACTTGCTTTTTTAGGTTCGGCTTTCACTGTTTCTACTACTTCAGCAACAGGTTCGGCTTTGGGAGCAACTTCTTTCACAGCTTTAGGTTTGGCTTCTGCTTTAGCAGCTTTGTGACCTGAAGCAGAAATGCTTTCAATCAAGATTTGAGTGAAAGATTGTCTGTGTCCATTTTTCTTGCGAAATCCTTTACGACGTTTTTTCTTGAAAATGATTACTTTATCACCTTTTTGGTGACCTAAGATTTTAGCCACAACTGCGGCTCCTTCTATAGCCGGGGCGCCAATAGTTACTGTACCATCGTCTAATAAAAGCACTTTATCAAAAGTGACAGAGTCACCTTCGTTTCCTGCTAAACGGTGTACAAAAACTCTTTGATCTTTTGCAACTTTAAATTGCTGCCCTGCCATCTCTACGATTGCGTACATAAGCTTTTGTTTAAAAATATTAATATGAACTTGTTATCCCTATGCTTTATAGAGAGTTTGCAAAAATACAACTATTTTGAATATAACAAATTTTTAATTGTAAAAAATTGATTGATAGGTATAAAAAGTTTGAAAATGTGTGTTACACAATCCAATATTCTGTTTAATCAAGATGCAAAAGTCCTTGAATATTGCTGGCAAACAACTTGATTGCAATGGCCATCAATACGATTCCAAACACTTTACGAATGACAGCCAATCCACCTTTTCCAAACATTTTTTCTAGTTTGCGAGAAGATTTGAGAACGCCATATACAAATATAACATTAAGTAAAATGGCAATTACGATGTTGATGGTGTCAAATTCCGCTTTAAGCGAAAGAATAGTGGTCATACTTCCAGCGCCGGCAATTAGTGGAAATGCCAAAGGCACTACGCTAGCAGTTTCAGGAGCATCATCTCTGTATAGTCTCACACCCAAAATCATTTCAAGAGCCAAAAAGAATAGGACAAAAGAACCCGCAACGGCAAACGAGTTGACATCGATTCCAATCAAAGTTAACAAGGATTCCCCAATGAAGAGAAATGCAATCATGATAACCGCTGAAACAATAGAGGCTTTTTCACTTTGAATATGGCCTACTTTGTTACGTAAATCAATGATGATAGGAATGCTTCCCACAATATCGATAACGGCAAATAATACCATGGTAGCGGTAACGATTTCCTTAAAGCTGAAATTCATTTTTCGTAAAATTTAGTTGATAGTTAGTTTATAGTTTGAAATATATTCTGTAAAATTGCTGCAAAAGTACAATATTCGTAAATATTCACAAGAGAAAGGTATTATTATTTTGTTAATTACACCCGATTCAATAGATAAACTTGAAACTTTAAACTTGAAACATTAAACAATTTATATCTTTGTCACATGTTTCAATTAGGTAAAACCATCATATCGGAGGATATTCTCGACAAAGAATTTGTGTGCAATCTACATGCCTGCAAAGGTGCTTGTTGTGTGGAAGGGGAAGCCGGCGCACCTGTTAGTAAGGAAGAAGGACATATTTTAAAAAAAATATATCCTCAGATAAAAGATTTTTTAAGACCTGAAGGGATTAAAGCTATCGAAGAGTATGGCGTTTACACGATCAATCCTATTGGAGATTTTGAAACCACTTTGGTTGATGGACACGAATGTGCCTATGCTATTTTTGATGAACATCAAATTGTAAAATGTGCCATTGAACAAGCTCATAAAGCAGGTGTCATTGATTTTTACAAACCGATTTCCTGTCATTTGTATCCAATCAGAGTAAAAGAATACAGTACTTTAACAGCAGTCAATTATCATTCATGGCCCATTTGTCATAATGCTTGTACTTTGGGAAAAGAATTGAAAATTCCAACGTACCAATTTGTTAAAGAGGCCTTAATCAGAAGTTTTGGTTCTGAATGGTATGCCGAATTGGACGAGTTGGCTCAAGAATATTACCACAATAAGGAGCAAAAAAGACTGAGAAAAGAAAAAAAATAGAAATAGTTTACACAATGTTAAGATTGCCTTTTTTTTAAATTTAAAAAAAAGCGTATTTTTGAAAACTGACTAAAAATACAATTTGATACTTGTTGTAAGATGAATTTAGCATCTGCAACATTATATTGGTATTTATGTTGGATTGTTTTAAATTATTACCTCTTTTAAGAAAACCCCTATATTTTGTATGGGCTGTTTTTATTTTATTGGTTGGATGTCATTCCAAAGATGAGGGTTCCAATTTGAAGAAAGATTTAATCGTTGCTAATGAAAAAACGGCTTCTCATTTCTATTACGATGAAAAGGAACTGAAATGGAAGCGTATTCTAACCGATAACATAAATAGAGACAGTTTAGTTAATATGGTTTTGGAATTAAACAATCAAGGAACCGATTTTCGAGACAATGCTCAATTTAAAAATGCTTTAACCTATCATTTTGAAGCCTTTCAACTGGCAGAAGAAATCAATGATACTTTGGGTCAAATATTGGCTTTAAATAATATTGGTACTGACTTACGGCGTACTTCTTCCAATCTTGAAGCTTCCGAATACCATTACAAAGCTTTGGAATTGGCCAATAAGCATGAACAATATGCCAAAAACAAAGCCATTGCGATGAATGGTTTGGGTAATATTTTTCTAGTGTTGAAAAAGCCAATTGAAGCTCAGAGTTATTTTGAAAAATCTTTGGAAATTGAAAAAAAACTCAAAAGTAATTTGGGTCAAGCCATCAATTATGCCAATTTGGGTGAAGTCATGAGAATGAAAGGTGATGCTGTAAGGGCTATTCAGTTGTATAATTATTCCTTGCAGCAAAATGAAATTATTCAATCCCATATAGGTATTGCCATTTGTAAAAAAGCCATTGGTTCCATTTTATATGAACAAGGTCAAAAGGATAGGGCTAAATTACTGATGCGAGAAGCCATTGACATCATCAAGCTTACCCAGGATGCTTTTCACGACATGGAAATTCAAATTGCACTATGCGAAGTTCTCATCGCCGAACATCAATTGGATGAAGCACAAATTATTTTGAACAATATTTTAAACAATGCACAAGAGATTAATTCCTTTGAGCATTTGAAAATAAGTTATGAATTGCAATCCGACATCAGTCGTAGAAAACAAGATTTTCAGCAGGCACTTCATTCGAAAGAATTGGCTATTGTATACAGAGACAGTATGTTGGTTCAAAATAATGAAGTTAGAATTCTAGAACTTGAGAATCGGTATAAAAATAAGGAAGCCATACAGCAAATCAAGCTTTTAGAATCGGAGAAGAAATTGTTTGAAAAGAATAAGATCAATCAAAATCGGATATTTTTATTAATTTTCTTGCTATTACTTACTTTGTCGGGGTTTATGTACTTTAGATATTTACAGAGAAGGAAAATTAGTGTGGAACTCAATAAAATCAACGAAATGAAATCCAGATTTTACAGCAATGTTTCACATGAATTTCGCACACCTCTCACGCTTATCAAAGGACCACTTGAAAAATTATTGCAAAAGGAAATAGACACTTCTATTCGCTCCGACGCTGAAATGATGTATAGAAATACCCAAAGATTGCAATATTTAGTCGATCAGATTTTAAGTTTGTCCAAAATTGATGCAGGTAAATTTCAAATTAAAGCACAGCATGCCACTCTTTCAGATAATTTAAAAGGAATTTCACATTCATTTGTTTATCAAACTATTGAAAGAAATTTAGATTATCATGTTGATATTGATGAAAGTGGAAAGGTATATTTTGATGTAGAAATCATCGAAACCATTTTGACCAATTTGCTTTCCAATGCTTTTAAATTTACCCTTCACAATGGTCAAATCAAACTGACCGGAATATCCATGGATAAGCACTACCAGATTCAAATTTCCAATACTACCGATGTTGTTGTTAAAAATGAATTGAGTAAAATTTTTGATAGGTTTTACAGCAGTGCGCAATCACATCATACCGGAACGGGCATTGGGTTGTCTTTGGTCAAGGAACTTTGTGTATTGTATAGAATCGATTTGAAAGTGAAGTATAATGAACCAGATGAATTGGAATTTATCCTGAATATCCCAACCGAAAAAGAGCATTTTAAAGTATCTGAAATTATTGATATAAATCCCGATGCTGCTATGCAGAAGGAAACTTTAGATTTACAACAACCCAAAATCTATAATGAACCCAATTCATCAAGTGGCAAACCTATTATCCTGGTTGTAGAAGATAATGAAGACATGCGCCAGTATATTGTGAGTTGTTTTACGGATGATTATCAAGTTTTGGAAGCCAAAGATGGAAAGGAAGGCATAGACATGGCGATCCAATTGATTCCAGATATCGTACTTTCGGACGTAATGATGCCCAATATAAATGGTATTGAATTGTGTAATATCCTTAAAAATGAAGGAAACACCTACCATATCCCT